>JBOGXS010000296.1:0-14034 GCA_050693815.1 Thermoleophilaceae bacterium
CCCAACGACTTCCCGGTCAACAAGACCTTCGCCTCGGTGAACATCCCGCGCGAGAAGGTCGGCGCCGACTGGCGCCTGCTGCTGCACGTCCCCAACGAGCGCCGCGCGGTGCTCACGCGCGAGGAGCTGCTCGCGCTGGACCAGGTGACCGCCGAGCTGCCGATCGCCTGCGTGGAGGGCTGGTCGACCACCCAGACCTGGACCGGGGTGCGCCTCTCGGAGCTCGCGCGGCTCGCGGGCGCGGCCGACGCGACCCAGGTCGAGGCCCGCTCGGTGCAGCCGCGCGGGGCCTTTCGCACCGCCACGCTCAACCGCGGGCAGCTGATGCACCCGGACGCGCTGCTCGCGCTGAAGGTGAACGGCGCCGACCTCTCGCTCGACCACGGCTATCCGGCCCGCGTCATCGTCCCGGCGCTCCCCGGCGTGCACAACACGAAGTGGGTCGGCAAGCTGGTGTTCGCCTGATGCGCCGCTTCCGCGAGCGCTACGGCGCCGGCCCCCTGCACCTCCTCGCCGTGGTGGGAACCTTCGCCATCGCCGCGTACGCGCTGTCGCGCGCGCTGGAGCTCACCTCGAACCCCGAACGCATCGTGCTGTGGCTCGGCGGCTCGATCGTGGCCCACGACCTGATCCTGTTTCCGCTCTACGCGCTGATCGGCGCGATCGCGGCGACCGCGCTGCTTGGAGGCCCGGATCGCAGCCGGCTGCGCATCGCCGCCCTCAACCACCTACGTGCCCCGGCCCTGGCCTCCGGCCTGCTGCTGCTCGTCTGGTACCCGCTGATCGCCGGGCCGGCCGAGCGGGGGTTCACTCGGATCACCGGCCTCACGAAGGACGTCTACCTCGAGCGCTGGCTGCTGCTGAGTGCGGCCCTTTTCGCCGGGTCGGCCCTGCTGTTCGCGCTGCGCCTGCCGCGCCTCAGGCGAGCGGCAGGCAGACCCGGCAGAAATCCTCGCCGAACAGGGCAGTAGTCCGTCCCCGCCGGGCTTCGTCCCATACCCGAATGTCCCCGGTGCGACCCTCCCGCACCGACGCACCGTCCTGCTTTGGGTCCGCATACCGGACCCTATCCAGGACAGCGGTCCTGAATTCGCGCCCGCCTCGGCCCAACGGGACGCGAAGGGCGGCCTCAGGCGAGCGGCAGGCAGACCCGGCAGAAGTCCTCGCCGAACGGCGTGAGCGCGATGGAGCGGCGCACGGTCTTGCCGCGGCTGCCCTTGCGCTTGGCCTCGGTCACGTCGGGCTGGGCCTCGAGCACCTGGTACTCGAGCGGATCCGGGAGCGCTCCTTGCGTCCCACCGCGAGGAAGATCCGGTTGGCCAGCTCGGGCTTCTCCTCGATGTGGCGGATCACCATCAGCTTCACGTCGAGCAGCTGGTCGATGCGGTCGCCGATCTGCCCGGTCACGTCGTGCACGATCTCGGGGAGCTGCGCCCGCACGCGCTCGTGGACGGTGTCGCGCACGCGCGCCGGCAGGTCGCTCCAGAGCCCGGGGTGCTCGCGCCGCATGATGCGCTCGACCACATCGTGGATGTCGCGCTGCGAGGTGGCGAGGATGTGCTCCGCGATCGACTCCGGGTCGAGCCGGCCGTAGAAGTCGCGCGGGCCGCCGAGCTTGGCGATCCCCTTGTCGACCGCGATGCTGCCCATCTTCGCCGCGCGCGAGGGGATGATCCCCTGCCAGCCGGCCCCGCCGTGCATGACGCCCGGGACCTCCTGGAGCTTGCGCGGCAGCAGCTGCGCAAGGGCAGCCAGGCCGGGGACCCGCAGGCCCCGGAAGCGCAGCGGGTTGAACAGCATCCACACGCCCGTCCAGTTCGTGGCGTAGCCGATCGCGCCGGAGAACAGCGGGATCGTGATCATGCTGATGGTGTGGCCGTCGATGGCCGCCCTCCCTTGGACGCGGGCGGGATGCTACGCGTTCCGCCTCCGTCCGCGTCACACTTCTCCGCATGCTCGGAACGGTCGTGCGGACGCTCGGCTTCGGGCCCCGGCTGGTTCAGTCGCTCCACGTGCTGCCCGATCTTCATCGCCGGCTCGAGGAGATCGAGCGGCACACCGAGGCGATGGTCGAGAACACCGCCAGCATGGAGCGCTCCACCGCTGCGCTGGCCCGGAAGGTGCCGGAGCTGGTGGACCTGACGAAGGTCGTCGCCGAGCTGCAGATCTCGCTGGTCACGATGGAGCGGACGATCCAGGGCCTCGCCGAGGCCACCGAGCCGCTCGGGCGCCTCGCCGGCCGGCTGCCGGGCGGGCGGCGGACCGAGGCGCTGCCGTGAGACGGCCCTAGTCCGTCGGGGCGCCCGGCAGGCAGCAGGGGTGCACGCGAATTCCGGCCACGCGCATCCCATTCTCGCCCAGCGGGGCTCCGCAGGCCGGGCAGGTGGCGCCCTTGCCGGCCCCTCGCGGCGACATAGCGAAGGCGCGAGTTCGCATCCGCAACTCCAGGCGGTGCACCTCGTCCCAGGACAAGCGTGCACTCAGGGGCTGGCTTCCTCCTTGAGTCATCCCGCTCTACCTCCGGTCTGTTTCGTCCCCGCCCGGACTTCCCCTGCATGATTGTTCCCGCTGAGAGCGGACGGGAAACCTCAAGTTGGGGATGCGTCCCTACCTCGTCCAGGTGAGCCACGATGTCCCCCGGATCCTCGTAGCGCCGGCTTCGAGCCGGATCGGCTCACGTACGCTTTGCGCCCATGTGGCCGCCGGAGGCGCTCGAGTTCCTGCGCGAGCTCGAGTCCAACAACGATCGCAACTGGTTCAAGGCCAACCGCGGCCGCTACGACAGGCATCTCGTGGAGCCCGCGCGACAGCTGGCCGGCCGGCTCGCGCACCTCGGCGAGGCGCACCTCTTCCGGCCCTACAACGACACGCGCTTCCACATGCGCCCGCCGATCAAGGAGCAGCTCGGCGTGGCCATCGGTTACGGCGGAGCCGGCGGCTACTACGTGGAGCTGTCGCTCGACGGGCTCCTCGTGGCCGCCGGCCTCCACCACCCCGCCTCCGACCAGCTCGAGCGCTTCCGCATCGCGATGGACGACGGGCGCCGCGCCGCGGGATTCGAGCGCGCCGCCGCGGCGGCGGGCGCGGCGGGCCTCACCCTCGCCGAGCCGGCGCTCAAGCGCGCGCCGCGCGGGTACTCCCCGGACCATCCCCGGATCGACCGGCTGCGCCTGAAGGAGCTCGCGATGTACCGCCGGCATCCGCTCGAGCCCTGGCTGCACGAGCCCGCGGGCCGGGAGCTTGTCCAGGCCGAGCTGGAGGCCGCCCGCCCGCTGGTCGCCTGGCTGGGCCGCCACGTCGGCCCGTCGGAGTGGGGGCGTGACGCTCGCTGAGGCAGCGCGTGTACTAGTACACGCTCCCGTAAGTTCCGCCGGTTTCGACGGCGCCTGAACGCGCCTGACGGTGCCCACGGGAATCGCCGATGCTTCGGCATCGACTCATCCCGTGTCCACCGTCAGCCACGCTCAGTCGCTCGTCGATTCCCGCCGGAACTTCCGGTCACGTGACTAGAAGCTCGTGTGGATCCGGCGCCATCGTGCGGCTGGCCCGCGGCCTTCGTTCTCGATTGCCGGTGGCTCCATGTCTCTCAGTTCGTGGAGAACTCGGCGGATTAGGGAGTCGCCGGCCGGTGTCGCCCGCCGGATGTCCTCGATCGTGAAGCTGGTGGAGATGGAGCTGCGGATGAAGGTCTTAACCGCATCGGACTTGGCTCCCCTGTGGCCGACCGCGTCCAAGCGGCTCTCGAGCTCCTTATAGGCGGCGACGAGGATCCCGAGGAGGTAGGAGGTCCAGCGCCAGATGTCGTGCTCGGACTCGTGCCATCCGGAGGTCGATGCCTGCAGCGCCTCGTAGTAGGTCTCGCGACTCTCGTTGATGAGCCGCTCCAGGCTGACGTAGCGCCCAACTCGGTAGTCGCTGTGGTAGAGCAGCAGCAGGGTGATCAGCCGCGACATCCGCCCGTTCCCGTCCTGGAACGGGTGAATCATCAGAAAGTCGAAGATGTAGGCGGCCATCAGCAGCAGCGGATGGTGTCCCTCGCTCCTCGCGGCGCGCTCGTACCGATCGATCAGCTCGTCCATCGCCCGCGGGGTGTCGGCCGGATCCACCGGCCTGAACCGGACGATCACCGCGCCGTCGGGACGCGTCTCGGTGACCTCATTCGAGCCGACCTTGTAGGCACCGGCATAGCCGACGTTCGAGTGCGCGTAGAGGTCTCGGTGGAACTGCAGCAGCACGTTGTTGCTGAACGGAACGTCGGTGGTGCTGGCATGGATGGTGTTGAGCACGTCGCGGTAGCCCGCGATCTCCGCCTCCGACCGGTTCTGCGGCATCGTCTTCTCAGCCACCAGGGCCTCGATCCGGGCACGCGGCGCTTCGATGTTCTCGATCGCGTTCGAAGCCTCGGTGCTCTGCACCTTGGCGATCTTGATCAGCCGGTCGAGCGCATCGGCCAGCCCGGCTCTTCGGGCGACCTCCTGCCCGGAGGACTTGTCGATGGCGCCGAGCGCACTCGCGATCGACGCTGGGACCATCCCCAGATGGTCATCGAGGCTCTGAAAAGTCCGCATCGCAAGCGACCACAGTCTATGCACTTTCTATCATTTTGGGGCTATGGTGGATATTTGGAGTGCTGCAAATACCCATGAACCGACCGAAGTAGGTATTTAGCAGGGCGTTGTAGGTATTGCCAACCGCGTCCGCCCGCCGCAGCGGGGCGCTTGAGCCGGCCCTGTGTGGACATCCGCCCGGGTCAGCGCCCCGGCGGCTCCTCGCCGTCCCAGTAGTCGACCGCGTCGCCGCGGCGGAAGAAGGCGCGTAGGCCGCCGCCGCGCGGGAGCCGCTCGCCGACCCCGATCTTCCCGGAATCGGGGTAGATGACGAGGTCGGGACGGCCGTGGCTGCTGAGCGCGAGGAAGGTCACCGGCTCGTCGGTGCCGTTGCGGATCTGGTGCGCGCCGTCCTCTCCGAGCGGGAACCGCACGGCCTCGCCTTGCTCGAGCTCGCGCTCGTCGCTCGGCGTGCGAAGCGTGGGGCGTCCGGAGAGGACGATCACGAGCTCCTCGTCGGCGTAGTGGAAGTGGTACGGGTAGGCGGCCTCACCCGGAGGGACCTCCCAGAGGCTGCAGCCGATCAGCTCGGTGCCGAGCTGGTACCCGATCCGCGCGCGCCGGCTTCGGAAGCCGGGCGGCCGCTCTCCCCGCTCGAACTCCGGATCGTCGATGTTCGGCCGGCGTCGACTGCTCATCGGCCGTCGGAGAGAGCGCCGATCCCGCGGTAGTACTCCGCCGCTATGTGTCCGGGCTCGAAGATCCACGTGCTCACGCCTGGGAGGATACGCGCCGGCTGGGGGACCTCTCTTCGCGCGCGCTGCGTAGGGACGTAAGGCGCCATTTAGGACCGGGCGCCACTCTTCCTCCCGCTATGAAGCGCTCGATCCGCATCGCGGCGGCCGCGCTCGCGGTCGCCTTCTCGCTCGCCCTTGCCGCGTGCGGCTGGCGCGAGCTCGAGGCGCGGCTCGACGAGAAGGTGCCGCCGCCCGCGGCGCCGGCGCAGGCTGCTCCGGAGCGGCCCCGCATCGAGTGGAAGCGCTCCGTGGCCGTCGGCTCACCGGCGGCCGGCCGGCTCGTGCGCGGTGTGCGGCTGCCCGCGGAGGGCAAGCACTTCTTCACGTGGGATCCGGTCAAGCGCCGCTCGCACAACCGGGCCTGGCGTCGCTGGGGCACGAACCGCCTGGTCCGGTTGGTGCTCCGCATCGCACGCGAGTACCGCGCGGCGCACCCGGGCGCGACCCGCATGTCGGTCGGCGACCTGAGCCGCCCGCGCGGCGGCGACTTCGGCCCCCAGTTCGGCTATATCGGCCACGCCAGCCATCAGAACGGGCTCGACGTCGACGTCTACTACCCGCGCGCGGACGAGCGCGAGCGGGCCCCGCGAGACGCCACGCAGATCGACCGCCGCCTCTCCCAGGACCTGGTCGACCGCTTCGTGGAGGCCGGCGCCGTCACCGTGTACGTGGGCCCCAACACAGGCCTGACCGGGCCGCCCGCCGTGGTCCCGCTCGTGAACCACGACAACCACCTGCACGTCCGCATCGCGCCGTAGGGGGCGCCTGGCGTCGCGGCCAGTTGAGCGTTCCGGTGCCCGCGCACCGTTGCCGCGACCTCGCGAACCGTCCTGCCCAGGTGTTGCTAGGCCACCCCAGACCAGGACGGTGCCCGGGAGCGCACCATCGGAATGCTCGATGAGAAGCGAGAGGGGCGGGGCTAGCGCCCGACCGGGCGCGGGCGCGGTGGCTGCGCGAAGAGCCGCCACAGGCCGGCCTCGGGCATGCGCTCCACGGCGAAGCCCGAGGCGTAGGCCTCGCTCTCCAGCAGGCTGGCCACGCGCGGCATCAGGGCGAAGCGGCTGACCGCCACAACCGACCGCAGCCGGACCGCAAGCGGACGCTCCGCGGTCCACAGGATCACCAGCGGCGGCACGGCGACCGTGCTCCCCGAGCGGGGATCGCTCGTCGACGGCGAGGTGCGGACCTCGACCTCGAGCTCGCCCCTGACCAGCTCCTCGCCCCGCAGGAATGCCCGTACCGCGCGCTGCTCCCCGATCACCCCTTGACCGTAGGATCGAGTGCTCTGGCGCGCCACTCGGCCATCCGTCTAGAACGCGCCCCCGGCGGGCGGCGGGCCGTCCAGGCCTTCGCCCCGGGGCGGGTCAACCTGATCGGCGAGCACACCGATTACAACGACGGGCTCTGCCTGCCCTTTGCGATCGAGCGCGGGGTCACGGTCACGGCCGAGCCGCTCCCCGGGAAGGAGGTGGAGGCACTCGCCCTCGACCTGGCGGAGCGCGACCGCTTCGGGCTCGAAGCTCCGATCCGGCCGCCCGAGCGCGACACTCCGATCCGGCCGCCCGAGCCGGGCTGGCGCCGCTTCGTGCGCGGCGCCGCGGCAGAGTTGCTCAGCGAGGGGGTCGAGCTGCGGCCCTGCCGGCTCGAGATCACCGGGGATGTCCCGCGCGGCGCCGGCCTGTCGTCCTCGGCCGCCCTGTCGGTCTCGCTCTGCCTGGCCCTCTGTGCGGTCGGCGGTGTCGAGCCGCCCGGGCGCCTGGCGCTCGCCCGGCTCTGCTCGCGTATCGAGCGCGAGTGGTGCGAAGCCGACACCGGCCTGCTCGACCAGCTCGCGGCGCTCTACGGCGAGCGCGGCCGTGCCCTGCGGATCGACATGCGCGGGCCCGAGTTGCGCACGGTGCCGCTCGCGCTTCCCGGCCACCGGCTGGCCACGCTCGACTCGGACGCCGCGCGCAGCATCGCGACCTCGGGCTACAACACCCGGCGCGAGGAGTGCCGCGCGGCCTGCCGTGCGCTCGGCGTCGAGTCGCTGCGCGACGCCCCCGGCCCGGAGAGCCTGCCCGCCCCGCTCGACCGGCGCGTGCGGCACGTGCTGAGCGAGAACGGCCGCGTGGACGCCGCGGTGGCCGCGCTCGAGGGGGGCGACCCGGCCGAGATGGGCCGGCTGCTCGACGCCTCCCATCGCAGCCTGCGCGACGACTACGAGGTCTCCACGCCGGAGGTGGAGCGCACGGTGTCGGCCTGCCGGGAGGCCGGCGCGGTCGGGGCGCGCATCATGGGCGGCGGCTTCGGCGGCTCGGTGCTGGCCCTCTTCCCCACCGAGGCGAAGCTGCCCCAGCGGGCGATCGCGGTCGAGGCCGGCCCGCCGGCGCGCGTCGTGGGCTAGCCGGCCGTCTGATACAACCACCCGCGTGGACCGCCGGCTCGCCTACAAGAACCTGCGCACCGGGCTGACCGCCGGGGCCATAGCGATCGTCGTGTTCGCGCTGTCGTGGGTCGTGGCGCTCGTCTACTGATGGCCGAGGAGCGCGTCCACGTCGGCGGACCGGAGGCCCCGCCCGTGGGCGAGTCCGTGCACCTGCCCGGTCCCACCTACCTGCCGGTCGTGGTGGCGTTCGGCGTCACGATCGCCGTGGTGGGCGTGGTGCTCTCCTGGATCCTGGTCCTGCTCGGCCTGGCGATCACGCTGGTCGCGGTGCGCCGCTGGGTGCTCGACACGCGCCGCGACATGGCCGAGCTCCCGCTGGAGCACTGATTCCGGTGCACCGTCCTGTCTAGGTGTTGCACAGCGACACTAGAACAGGACGGTGCCGCGATTCTTACTAGCGCGTCGCCCCCTCGCGCGGCAGCTCGCTGGTGGCCCCGTCGGTGACCCAGCAGCGCACTATGTCGCGCATCGAGAGAACGCCGACCATCTCGCCGCCGTCGACGACGACCAGGTGGCGAAAGCCTCCGCGGACCATCGCCTCGGCCGCCCGCTCGAGCGACCAGTCGGGGGCGGCGAAGGTCAGCTGGGAGGAGAGGTGGGCCGACACCGTCTCGCGGTCGGGGTCCTGGCCCTGCCCGAGCGACTGGAGGATGTCGCGTTCCGTGACGATGCCGGGGCCGGGCTGCTCGGCGTCGATCACGACCGCCGCTCCCACCCCCCGCTCGGCCATCGCGTGGGCCGCCTCGCGCAGGGAGTGCCCCGGGTTGACCGTGAGCACGACATCGCTCATTCCGGCACGAACCTGCATCCACTCTCCTTAGTTGCACTCGTGACGATCGGCTCAATCCCACATTACAGGACGCTTCCGATGCCTTGGAGGCATCCATTCGGCTCGTCCCACCGTAGTTAGGTGTAGATGCGCCAATCGACCCTGCACCGACGGCGGGCGCTCTTCCGCGAGGCCCTCCATGCGATCGAGCGGGATCACCCCGACGAGGACCTCTCCCTCGCCTCGGTGGCCCACTCCATCGCCACCTCGCGGCGCCAGCTCCAGCGCGTCTTCGGCGAGCACGGGACCAGCTTCCGGCGCGAGCTGCAGCGCATCCGGATGACCCGCGCGGCAGAGCTCCTGCGCGCCGGCGCGCTGCCCGTGTCCTCGGTCGCCCGAGCCGTGGGCTACCGCCAGCCGGCGCAGTTCTCGAAGGCCTTCCGGCGCCACCACGGCCGGCCGCCGTCGGAGCTGCGCGGAGCGGCCGAGCGCCTCGCGGCCTGAGCGCCGGGCGCCCCACGGGGACTGGCCAGGAATCAACGGGGGGCCCGGGGGCGCGAGCGCCCGGCCGTGCCGCAAGCACCCGGCTCGGCCGGGTGCGCGCGGATGGAGTCCTCCAATAAACTCGCCCGCCGATGAGCGAGAGGGATCCAGCAGCCGGCACGCCGGCCGGCCCGCCCGGCACGCCGGCCGGCCCGCCCCAGGAGGATCCGCGGATCGAGGGCGAGGGGCACCCGGTCGCGCAGATGATCGGGATCGGCATCGTGGCGTCGCTGATCGGCATCGGGATCACCCTGCTGATCGACTGGTTCCCGACCGACGCCTCGGGCGCCGCCAGCCAGATCGACACGGTCTACGACGTCCTGCTGATCGCCTCCGTGCCCGTCTTCGTGCTCGTGATGACGATCGCGATCTACTCGGTGGTCCGCTTCCGCGCCCGGCCCGGCGACACCCGCGACGGGGCGCCCATCCACGGCAACACCCGGCTCGAGGTCATCTGGGTGACGATCCCGTTCCTGATGGTCACCGCGCTGGCCGTGTACGCCTGGGTCGTGCTCGACGACATCGAGGCCAAGCAGCCCAACGAGCTCCCCGTGAACGTCACGGCCCGGCAGTTCACCTGGTCCTTCGGCTATCCGGGCGAGGAGGTCCGCTCCACCGAGCTGGTGCTCCCCGAGGACCGCCCGGTGGACTTCCGGATCACGACCGAGGACGTGATCCACTCCTTCTGGGTGCCGGAGTTCCGGCTCAAGTCCGACGCCGTGCCCGGCCTGACCACCAGGATCCGCCTCACGCCCACCCGGGTGGGTCGCTACCAGGTGGTCTGCGCCGAGCTGTGCGGCATCGGCCACTCCACCATGCGCCAGACCGTGCGCGTGGTGCCGCCCGGAGAGTTCGACTCCTGGCTCGCCGATCAGCGCGAGGCCGCCGAGGGAGGGCCGGCACCGTGATGGGGTACCTTCTGAGGGCGCAGCGATGACCCTCACCCGTCGTCTCCTCGCACCCGGTTGGTACCGCGCCACGCTCGGCACCGTGGCCGGATTCGCCCTGGGCATGGGCATCGTGGTCGGCGCCCGGGCGCTCTACGGCTGGGACCCGATCCTCAACTGGGACGCCATCATCACGGTCGGGGCGCTGATCGCGGCGCCGCTCGGCTACCTGGTCGGCATCGGCTGCTTCGACTACTGGTTCCGCTGGGCCTCCGGCGCCCCCACGATCCCCGAGGACCACTCCGGCCACGGGGCCCACAGCTGGCGCGACTACTTCCGCGTCAACACCGACCACAAGGTCATCGGCATCCAGTACATCGTCACGACGTTCTTCTTCTTCGTGGCGGGCGGCCTGATGGCGATGCTGATGCGCGCCGAGCTCGCCACGCCCGGCACGCAGTTCGTGGACCCGAACACCTTCAACGGGCTGTTCTCGGTCCACGCCTCGATCATGATCTTCCTGTTCATCATCCCGGTCTTCGCCGGGATCGCGAACTACGTGATCCCGCTGATGATCGGCGCCCCGGACATGGCGTTCCCGCGCCTGAACGCCCTGTCCTACTGGATGCTGCCGATCGGCGGCGTGATGATGCTCTGCTCGTACTTCGCCGAGGGCGGGGCCTTCGCGACCGGCTGGACGGCCTACGCGCCGCTCTCCACCGAGACGCCTCTGGGCCAGCAGTTCTTCACCGTAGGCGTGCAGTTCGCGGGGGCCTCCTCGATCGCCACCGCGCTCAACTTCCTCGTGACGATCATCACGATGCGCGCTCCCGGCATGACCTTCTGGCGCATGCCGCTGCTCGTCTGGGCGAACTTCACCACGTCGCTGCTGGTCGTGATCGCCACGCCGTTCATCGCCGGCTCGCAGTTCTTCGTGCTGCTCGACCGCTCGCTCGGCACGCACTTCTTCGACCCGTCTACGAACGGGGACGTGCTGATGTACCAGCACGTCTTCTGGTTCTACTCGCACCCGGCCGTCTACATCATGATGCTGCCCGGCTTCGGGATCATCAGCGAGGTCATCTCGACCCACGCCCGCAAGCCGATCTTCGGCTACCGGATGATGGCGTTCTCGCTGGTGGCCATCGTGATCCTGGGCTTCTCGGTCTGGGCCCACCACATGTTCGTGTCGGGCATGTTCAGCTGGCTGCGGGTGCCCATGATGATCACGACGATGCTGATCGCGGTGCCGACCGGCATAAAGATCTTCTCCTGGCTCGGCACGCTGTGGCGCGGCGTGATCCACCTGCGAACACCGCTCCTGTTCGCGCTGGGCTTCATCACGATGTTCACGCTGGGCGGCATCAGCGGGATCATGCTCGCGGTCATCCCGTTCACGATCCACGTGTCGGACACCTACTTCGTGGTGGCCCACATCCACTACGTGCTGTTCGGCGGCTCGGTGTTCACGATCTTCGCCGGGCTCTACCACTGGTTCCCGAAGATGACCGGGCGGATGTACGACGAGACGCTCGGCAAGCTGCACTTCTGGCTCTCGTTCGTGTTCTTCAACCTCACCTTCGGCCCGATGCACCTCGTGGGCATCGACGGCATGCCGAGGCGCGTGGCCGACTACGCCGAGCAGTTCGCGACCTGGAACGCGATCATCTCGGTCTCGGCGTTCATCTTCGGCCTCTCGTTGCTGATCTTCCTCTACAACGTGATCGCCTCCTGGCGGCACGGGCCGCTGGCCGAGGGCAACCCGTGGCGGGCGCACTCGATCGAGTGGCAGGTGTCGTCGCCGCCGCCGGTGTTCAACTTCGACGAGGTGCCGACCGTGGTGGGCGGCCCCTACGAGTACGGCGTGCCGGGCGCCGTGCACGCCGTGTTCAAGGAGAAGGCCCCCGCCCGAGCGGCCGTGCCGGCGCCGGCTGGCGGAGGCGGGGCCCCGCCGCCTGCGCAGTGAAGCAGATCCTCGTAGTCGCGAACGAGACCGTGGCGGGCAAGCCGCTGCTCGACGCCGTCAGGGCGCGCGCCGGCGGCGACGCGGTGGACGTCCACGTGATCTGCCCGCAGAACCAGCCCAAGCACGGCTACGTGATCTACGACTCGATGGTGCGCGAGGCGGCCGAGAACCGGCTCGAGATGACGCTCGCGCTGCTGCGCGAGGCGGGCGTCGAGGCGCACGGCGAGGTGATGGACCCGGATCCGTTCGCGGCGATCATGGACGCGCTCGGCGAGCAGGACTACGACGAGATCGTGATCTCGACCCACCCCGAGACCCGCTCCGGGTGGCTGCGCGAGGGCCTGGTCGATCGGGTTAGGAAGGCCGCCCGGCGACCGGTGGAGCACGTGGTCGTCGACCTCGACACCGAGCGCGACGAAGTCAAGCGCACGCTCGTGGTGGCCAACCAGACGGTTGCCAGCGCGGAGCTGCTCGGGCTGCTGCGCACCAAGGCCGAGGAGGAGCCGCGCCGCTTCATCGTGATCTGCCCGGAGTCGGGCGACGAGAACGGCGCCGGGGCGGCCGAACGCCTGGCACACACGCTGCACGAGCTCGAGGCCGCCGGCCTCGATGCAGTCGGCCAGGTCGTGCACCCGGACCCGTATACCGCCATCCAGAACGCCCTGCAGTCCTACGCGCCTGACGACATCGTCATCTCCACCTTCCCGGAGACCCGCTCCGGGTGGCTGCGGGGCGACCTCATCGGGCGCGTGCAGGCCTCCACCAGCAAGCCCGTCGAGCACGTCGTCTCCGGGGAGAGCTGATGGAGGTCGCCGCGCACACCGTCCACGAGGAGCATCACGGCCCGCCCCCCGCCAACGTCTCCTCGCGGGTCGAGGCGCAGTTCCTCGGGATGCTCCTTTTCATCATCTCGGAGATCATGCTCTTCGGAGCGTTCTTCACGGCCTACTTCTTCGTGCGGGTCGCGGGAGAGTCGGGCTGGTTCCCGATCGAGGGCGTCGATCTGCCCGTGGCCATCGCCGGCGTGAACACGGCGATCCTGCTCTCCTCGAGCTTCACCATGCACTGGGCGCTCGAGGGGGCGCGCAACGAGAACCGCTTCGCGCTGCGGGCTGGGATCCTCACCACCGCGCTGCTGGGGCTCACCTTCCTGACGATCCAGGTGAACGAGTACGTCCACCTCGGCTTTGCCCCGCAGGACCACGCGCAGGGCACGATCTTCTATTGCCTCACCGGGCTGCACGGCGCCCACGTGTTCGTGGGGCTCACGCTGCTCGCGTTCGCGACGATCCGCGCCTTCCGCGGCCACTACACGGCCAAGGAGCACCGCGGCGTGGAGGTGCCGGGCATCTACTGGCACTTCGTCGACGCGATGTGGATCTTCGTCTTCTCGACGCTCTACGTGCTTTGATCAACCCGCTCCGCTCGGAGCAGGAGGCGTTTCGCTTCCTCATCTACGTGGTGGTGGTGGTCGCGGTGGTCGTCGGCCTGGTGCTCCTGCTGCGCGCCGTCCTGTGACGGCCGACATCGAGCTCGCCGAGCGCGCCGCCCGCGCGGCCGGCGAGGTGCTGCTCTCCTACTACGAACGCGCACCCGAGGGGCTCGGCAGCAAGTCGTCCGCCACCGATCCGGTCTCCGACGCCGACCGGGAGGCCGAGCGGACGGTGCGCGAGCTGCTCGCGGCGGAGCGCCCGGACGATGGCCTGCTGGCCGAGGAGGGCTCGCGCAGCGAGGCCGACAGCGGGCGCCGCTGGCTCGTCGACCCACTCGACGGCACGGTCAACTTCCTGTACGGCTTCCCGGCCTGGGCGGTGAGCGTGGCGCTCGAGGACCCGGACGGGCTGGCCGCCGGGGTGGTGCACTCGCCCGTGCACGGGGAGACGTTCGGCGCCGTGCGCGGGGAGGGCGCGTGGGTGGCGGAGACGGGGCGCCGGCTTCGGGTGCGCGACTGCACGACGCTGGCGCAGGCGATGGTGGCCACCGGCTTCTCCTACGAGCCCGCCCGCCGGGAGCGGCAGGCCGAGGTGGTCGCCCGCCTGCTGCCGCTTGCGCGCGACATCCGCCGCGCCGGCGCCGCCGCGCTCGACCTCGCCTGGC
>JBOGXS010000297.1:0-5777 GCA_050693815.1 Thermoleophilaceae bacterium
ACTCTGGGCGGCGCGCGGCGCGCGCCTGCGCCCCGGAGCCCCGTTCGTGCTCGACGCGATCGGCTTCGACGAGCGCATGCGCGCCGCCGCGTTCGTCGTGACCGGCGAGGGCCGCATCGACGGCCAGACGCTCGAGGGCAAGATCGTCGGCGAGGTGGCCACCCGCTGCCGCCAGGGCGGCGTGACCTGCCACGCCATCGTGGGGGAGATCGCGCTCGACGCCTTCTCGCAGCGCGTGCTGGACATCGCCTCGCTGGCCGAGGCGACCACGCTCGAGGAGCTGGAGGAGGCGGGCCGGGCGCTGGTCCGCTAGGCCGAGCCGGGTGCTTGCGGCACTACGCCGTGCGGCGGGCCACCGACACCGAGTAGGCCCTCGGGCGGAAGCGCAGGATCGGGTCGTCCGACAGCTCGATCCCGTCCGTGACCCTGGTGGGGTCGAACACGAGCACGTCGCCGTCGCGCTCGCGCTCGGTATCCGGACCCTCCACCGCGAGCCGGCCCGCCTCGACGCGCTCGCGCTCCTCGGGCCAGGCCATCGTGGGGTCATCCGCCATGTCGCCCTCCCCGGCCAGCACGACGACCAGGCGGAAGGCGGTGTCCTCGCGGGTCAGGATCTCGTCGCGCAGGTAGTCGCGCCCGCGCGCCTTGGCCTGGTCGCCCGGCAGCGTGCGCTCACCCGCCTCGGGCTCGAAGCGATAGCGCACGAACTGCGCCGCGCCGTCCGGATCGAGCCACCGGTAGGCGTGGATCGAGTTGTAGGCGCAGGTGGCGTAGCTCTCGGGCGGGTCGGCCCCGAGCGCGGCCTGGATGGCCGGGAGCGCCTCGGGATGGGCGGAGAGGAAGTCGGGCATCAGCTGCTCCGGGTCCCTGCGCGCCTTGGTGAACGAGATGAAGTCCTCAGGCGTGCGCACGAAGAAGCAGGGCAGCGTGAGGGCGACGATGTCGGTCTTCTGGCCGTCCTCGAGATAGAGCTTGACCGCCATGCCGCGTGCCTCGCGGGCGTAGTCCGGGATGCCGGGGTCGCCGCCGCCGTTGGAGAAGCGCACGGTCACCCGCGACGGCTCGCCCTGCAGGTGGGCGGCGGTGGTGAGCCGCGCCGCGTCGCCGGTGGGGGTGAAGGTGCCGGTGAGGAGGGTGCCCTTGGCGTGGGCCGCCCGGTGCCCGGGGTGGGCGCCCGAGATCGCGTTGATGGCGTCGACGGCCTCTTCGGCGAGCCGGTCCATGCAACGCGTACTCAACCAGACCGAGCCAGGCCTGCGCCGCGTAACAGCGACGGGCGCTCCGAGCCGGAGCGCCCGTGCTGCCTCACCCGTGCGGCGGCGCCGAGCGCATCCTGGCCGGCTACCGCCGCGGTGCTCGACTGATTGTAACGTTGGTCACGAATTATCGCGACTCCGCGAGCGCGCGCACGACCGCCTCGTAGAAGCCCTCGCTCATGGCCGCCTCGGTCCGCTCGGCGCCGGGCGGGAGCGGGGCGTCCCCCACCACGGCGTTGGCCACCAGGAAGAAGCGTCCCACGGCCTGCGCCACCTCGAGGTCCTCGCGGGAGTCGCCCACGCCCACGCACTGCTCTCGCTCGTAGCCGCGGGCGCGCATGTGCGCCCGCACCGCGCCGGCCTTCGAGGCCGCCGCGGGGATCAGGTGGTAGGTGTGCGTCTCCCGTCCGATCTCGCCGTTGTCGACGAGGCGCAGGCCGTCGTGTCCCTCGGCGGCCAGCAGCTCGTTGGCCTCGCGCGCGTCGACCAGCCCCCGGAACAGGTGCGAAACCTCACGCTGCACGTGCCAGGGCACGTGCGGCTCGAGCCGGCCGGCGTATCGCTCGAGCAGCAGGGCCGGCGCGCCCGTCTCCTCGATCTGGCGGTGGATGGTCTTGCCGTCGCGCGGCTGGAGCTCCCCCGTGAGGAAGGTCAGCTCGCCGTCGATCACCATGCCCGAGCCGACCTCGAAGATGTAAGACGTCTGACCGAGCAGGCGGGCGTCCTCCATCACCTGGGCGCGCCGGCGGCCGGACTTGATCACCACCTCCACGCCGGCCCGGTGGCACGCCTCGAGCGCCCTGGCCGCGAGCAGCGTGAAGTCGCCCTCCGCGGTGCGGAAGAGCGACGCCCCCTTGCCGAGCAGAGTGCCGTCGAGGTCGGTGTAGATGCAACTTATTGCCATGATCCGGATCCGCGCGCGCTCGGCCGAGCCGAGCGCTTTCGGCACTACGCGCGAGCGCGCAGGGTGGCATACGGCGGCCGCTCGACGAGCTCCACCTGGATCAGCTGCCCGTCGGCGGTCTGAAGCGGCGGGGCGTGGTCGTCCACGAGGCGCCCGTCTGCCCGCAGCCGCTCCAGGACCACCCGCAGCACGGCGTAGGCCATCGGCCCCAGGTTCGGCAGCGACTGGTGGTGGTTGTGGCGCACCTCGAGGTCCACCTGGGCCATGCCCTCGGTGCCGCCCAGCGCGTCGCGGGCATGCAGCAGCATCGACGCCTCGATCGCATAGCCGGTGGCGAAGGGCAGCCGGTCGAAGAAGCTGCGCCGGCCCGCCACCTCGCCGGCCAGCGGCTGGATGAACGCGGCCAGCTCGGGATAGAAGGCGGACAGCAGCGGGCGGGCGGTGAGCTCGGTCACGCGGCCGCCGTCGATCGGGCGCTCCTCGCCGTCGGCCATCGTGAACGGGCGCCGGAAGTAGCCCTTGACGAAGCTCACGTCCGGGTCGCAGATGAGCGGGCCGATCATGCCGGTGGCGAAGTGGGGCGAGAAGTGGCGGGTGTCCGAGTCGAGGTAGACCACGAGGTCGCCCCTGGCCACAGCCAGCGCGCGCCACATGGCGTCGCCCTTCCCGAGCGCCTGGCCCAGCTCGCGGTGCAGGTCGGACTCCTGGCGCACGTCGGCGCCGAGCCGGGCGGCGATCTCCGCGGTGCCGTCCTGCGAGGCGGCGTCGATCACCAGGATCTGGTCGATCAGGCCGTCGAGCGACTGCAGCCGCTCGACGATGTCGCCGATCGTGTCGGCCACCTCACGGGTCGGCAGCACGGCGGTGACCGTCTCCCGCTTGCGCTCGCGCAACAGCTCCAGGGGGAACTGCGAGTGGTGGAAGGGGCGGATCAACTCGGTCGTACTATGGCAAGCCGTGCACCGTGTGCAGGCGTCCTACCCCTGGGACTCGCTACTCGAAACCGGGGCCGAGGAGGAGCTCGTGGCGAGCTCGCGCGCCGAGCCCCGGCCCGGCGTGACCGTCCCGCTGCCGGACGATCTCCATCCCGCCGTGCGGGAATCGCTGGCCGCATCCGGGATCGAGGCGCTCTGGTCCCACCAGGCCGACGCGCTCGAGAGTGCCCGGCTCGGGGACACCATCGTCACCACGGGCACCGCGAGCGGCAAGTCGCTCGCCTTCAACCTGCCGGTGCTCGACACCCTCGCGAGCGACCCCTCCGCCCGCGCGCTCTACCTGTATCCGACCAAGGCGCTGGCGCAGGACCAGGCCCGCAAGCTCTCCCAGCTCGGCGGCCGCTTCCTGCGCCACGCGATCTACGACGGCGACACGCCGCGCGAGGAGCGCCGGGCGATACGTCAGCGTTCGAACATCATCCTGTCCAACCCCGACATGCTCCACGTCGGGGTGCTCCCCAACCACGCCTCCTGGGGCGACGTGCTGGCCAACCTGGCATGGGTCGTGGTGGACGAGGCTCACGTCTACCGCGGCGTGTTCGGATCGCACGTGGCCAACGTGCTGCGCAGGCTGCGGCGCCTGGCGCGCGCCTACGGCGCCGAGCCGCGCTTCGTGCTCACGAGTGCCACGATCGCGAACCCGCGCCAGCTCGCCGAGGGCCTGACCGGGCTCGAGGTGCTACTCGTGGACCGCGACGGCGCCCCCCACGCCGAGCGCCAGGTGGTGATGTGGAACCCGCCGCTGGTCGACGAGCAGCTCGGCAAGCGGGCCTCGGCGCTCTCGGAGGCGGCGATGCTGCTGGCCGGCCTGGTGGAGCGCGAGGTGCGCACGATCTGCTTCCTCAAGTCGCGCCGCGGCGTGGAGCTGATCCAGCGCTTCGCTCGGCTGCGGCTCGAGGACGCCGGCCGACCTGACCTGGCCGAGCGGATCGCCCCCTACCGCGCCGGCTACACCCCGGCGCAGCGGCGCGAGATCGAGAGGCGCCTCGGCGAGGGTGACCTGCTCGCCGTGGTGGCCACCGTCGCGCTCGAGCTCGGCATCGACGTGGGCGACCTCGACGCGGCGGTGTGCGTGACCTTCCCCGGCACGGTCGCCTCCCTGCGTCAGATGTGGGGCCGCGCCGGCCGCCGGGACAGCGGTCTGGCCATGTATGTGGCCGGCGAGGACGCGCTCGACCAGTTCTTCTGCCGCCATCCCGACGAGTTCCTGGAGCGGCCGGTGGAGCGGGCCATCCTCGACCACGAGTCGGAGGAGATCCACCTGGCGCACCTGGCCGCGGCGGCGTACGAGCTGCCCCTGACGCCCGAGGACGAGGACGTGTTCGGGCCGCGCTGGGAGGAGCACGCGAGGCGGCTCGTCAAGCAGGGCCGCCTGCGCGAGCGCGGCGGGCGCTACCTGCCACGCGGGCCAGGCTACCCGGCCGGGGAGATCGCGCTGCGCTCCGCCTCACCCGACTCGGTGGCGATCGTCGAGTCGACCGGCGGGGAGCTGATCGGCACCGTCGAGTCGGCGCGGGCCCACTCCGCCGTGCACCCGGGCGCCGTCTACCTGCACATGGGCGCCTCGTATGAGGTCGAGGAGCTCGACCTGCGCGGGCGGCGCGCGCTGGTGCGTCCCTTCCAGGGCGACTGGTACACCCAGCCCAAGCGGGAGTCCGAGACCTGGATCGAGCAGGTGCGCGAGAGCCGCGAGTGCTGCGGCGTGGAGCTCTCGTTCGGGATCGTCTCCGTCACCGAGCAGGTGGTGGCCTACCAGAAGAGGCGGGTCTCGGACCACTCCGTGCTCGACCTGCTCGCCCTCGACATGCCGGAGCACGAGTTCGTGACGCAGGCGCTCTGGTACGTCCTGCCGGACGCCGGCGTGCCGCTCGACGCGTGGCAGGGCTCGCTCCACGCCGCCGAGCACGGGCAGATCGCCGTGCTGCCGCTGATCGCGATGTGCGACCGCTGGGACATCGGCGGCCTGTCGACGGCGTTCCACCAGCAGACCGGCCGCGCCACGATCTTCATCTACGACGGCCATCCCGGCGGGGTGGGCATCACCCGCGTGGGCTACGAGCGCTTCGAGGCGCTCGTGGACGACGCCCTGCGGCTGATCTCGGAGTGCTCCTGCCGCGACGGGTGCCCGTCGTGCGTGCAGTCGCCCAAGTGCGGCAACCTAAACGAGCCGCTCAGCAAGCGGGGGTCGATCGAGCTGCTGGGGCGGATGGCTGGCGACTGACACCGGGCTCGGCCCCCTCGGGGCTACGAAACTGACGTTGACCGTGCTATGCGCGGCAAACGTAACGCGCGTGCGCCGCGACGGCGGGCTGGGCCTCAGCCACGCATGCTGCGCGAGGCGGCCTCGAGAACCGAGGCGCGGCCCTTCTTGGAGGCCTCGTAGAGCTTGACCGTCGCGGCGGCGGCGTCGTCCTCGGCGACGAGGCGGTCGACGATGTCGGCCGCGCTCATCGCGTCGTAGCCCGGCCAGGGCTCGTCGAGGTCCACGTCGGCGCCGGCGCCCTCCTCGGCGCCCCGCTCGGCCACCTCGGCCACCAGCTCGGGTTCCTCGCCGACGTGCCGGGGCTCGACCGGGGCGGGCTCGGGCTCGACCGCGCCGGTCTCTGCCGCGCGGGCCTCGGA
>JBOGXS010000298.1:0-12957 GCA_050693815.1 Thermoleophilaceae bacterium
GCCCCCGTGCGCGGCGACGAGCTGGCGCGCGAGCTCGGCATCGCGCCCGGTCCCGAGCTCGGCCGCCTGCTCGCCGAGCTGGCCGAGGCGGCCTACGCGGGGGAGGCGACGGACCGCGAGCAGGCGCTCGCGCTCGCGCGTACGCTGGTGTGGTGATCGTCGACTGCGCGATCTACGAGGAGGGTCGCAGGCGCGACGGCAAGGTCGAGCTGGAGCACGCCTACGACGAGCGGCGGCAGCCGGGCAAGTTCGTCTGGATCGGCCTCTACGAGCCCAGCGAGGACGAGTTCGACTCGCTGCGCCGCGAGTTCGACCTGCACCCGCTCGCGGTCGAGGACGCCATCCACGCCCACCAGCGCCCGAAGATCGAGGTCTTCGACGACATGGTGCTGGTGGTGCTCAAGACGGCCCGCTACGTGGACCCGACCGAGGAGGTCGAGTTCGGCGAGCTGCTCGTGTTCCTGGGCAGCGACTTCGTGATCACCGTCCGCCACGGGGAGGCCAGCGCGCTCAAGGAGGTGCGCGGGGCTCTCGAGGCCGACCGCGAGCGGCTGCGCTGCGGACCCGGCGCCGTGCTGCACGCGATCCTCGACCGCGTGGTCGACGACTACGCCCCCGCGGTCGAGGGTCTCGAGAACGACATCGACGAGGTGGAGGGCGAGCTGTTCTCCGGCGCGCGCTCCAACCCGGCCGAGCGGATCTACCGCCTGCAGCGCGAGGTGCTCGAGTTCCGCCGCGCCACCGCGCCGCTGGTGGAGCCGGTCGAGCGCCTCGCCGCGGGCCACTACCCGCTGATCCACCCCGACATCCGCGACTACTTCCGCGACGTCAACGACCACCTGATCCGCGACCGCGACCAGCTCGACGCCATGCGCGACCTGCTCCAGGGCAGCCTCCAGGCCAACCTGGCCCAGGTCGGCGTGCGCCAGAACGAGGACGTGCGCAAGATCTCGGCGATCGTCGCGATCCTGGCCGTGCCGACCATGCTGGCGGGCATCTACGGGATGAACTTCGAGCACATGCCCGAGCTCGAGTGGAGCTTCGGCTACCCGCTCGCGATCGCGGTGATGCTCGCGATCTGCGCGCTGCTGTACCGCTACTTCAAGCGCGCCGGTTGGCTCTAGCCATCGTCAGGCCGCCGCTCACCGAGAGCGTCCGGCCGGTACGGGCCTTCGGAATCGGGTCGCCGACTTCGGCCCCTACCGCGAGGCGGCGTCGGCCTGAGCCTGGATCACGTTCCCCGCAGACCGGCGGCCGCTGCCCGCAGCTGCTCCCGCGTGAACCAGACGTTCTCGGAGGAGGCGGTCGCGCACAGGAGGCGCAGGACGTGCCGGAGGTCGTCGCGCTCGAGGTCGTCCGGGACCTCTTCGAGGAAGGCGATCGTGCGCGGATAGGCGAGCCCGCCGAGGCGCTCGCGAACGTGTCCCCGAAGGGCCCAGGCGAGCTGGTCGCTGGACGGCGTCCCGTCGCGCAGGGCGACGCAGGCGGCGAGCGCCTCGCCGGCGGGCGGGTCGGGACACGCCACTACCTCGGCGGCGCGGATGAACGGGTGCTCGAGCAGCGCCTCGCCGATCTCGGTCAGGGAGACGAGCTGGCCGGACACGCTCACCACCGGGTCGATGCGGCCGAGCACCGCGAGCGAGCCGTCCCCCGCCCGCACGGCCCGGTCGCCCGTGGCGTAGGCGTCCGGATGCCGGCTCCAGTAGAGGCGCGCGGCGGCGGCGCCGTCGTCGCCCCAGATCCGGAGGAAGGTGGCCGGCCAGGGATGGCGCAGCACGAGCTCCCCCTCGCTCCCGGGCGCTACCGGGCGCCCCCGCGTGTCGACGATGTCCACGCCGGGGTCGGGAAGCCCCGATCCTCCGGACGCGGCGTCGAGCAGCAGCACGACCCCGCCCAGCTCCGTCTGTCCCCAGCCGTCGGCGACCCGGACCGAGGCGCCGCCCACCTCGGTGGCGAGCCAGTCCCGCAGCGAGGGGTCGATCCGCTCGCCCGCCGTCACGATCCGCCCGAGCGAGCCCAGGTCGTGCGCGGCGAGGCGGCTGTCGGTCCAGCGGCGGAGGTTGCGGACGACCGACGGCGTGGTCACGATCGTGTTCACCCCGTAGCGCTCCACGATCTCCCACGCGCGCTCGTGGCTCGGCGTGTCCAGCATCCCCTCGTAGAGGACGCTGGTGGCGCCGCAGGCGAGCGGCCCGTACACGGCGTGGACCTGGGTCGCGAGCCAGGCGACGTCCGCCGGGATCCAGAACACGTCGTCGTGAGCGCCCACGAGGCCGTCCGCGTGGATCGTCATGGCGTGGGTGAGCAGGCCCCCCGTGCCGTGGACGATGCCGGTCGGACGCCCGCGGCGGTTCGCGATGTAGCAGGCCAGCAGGGGGTGATCCGAGCGCACGGCCACCGCCGGCGCCGGCGCCGCAGCGGCGCGAGCACCCGCGACCAGCTCGTCGTACCAGAGGTCCCCCTCGTACCAGCCCACGTCCACCCCGGTGCGGCGGACGACCACGGTGTGCTCGACCCCGGTCGCGGCCGCCATCGCCTCGTCCGCGCGCGCCTTGAGCGGCAGCATCACGCCGTGCCGCCACGAGCCGTCCTGCGTCAGGAGCAGCTTGGGGTCGAAGTCGACCAGCCGGTCGGCGAGCGCGTCGGCCGGCAGCGCGGCCGCCATCACCGCGTGGACGGCTCCGACGCGCGTGCACGCCAGCATCGCCACCACAGTCTCCGGTAGGAGCCCCAGGTGAAGCGCCACGCGGTCGCCCGCGCCCACGCCGAGCGCGGAGAGCGCGCCCGCGAAGGCGCACACCTCCTCGTGCAGCTCGCGGTAGGTGATCGCGCGCCGGTCGCCGGGCTCGCCCTCCCAGTGGAGCGCCACGCGGTCACCGCGCTCCGCCAGGTGCCTGTCGAGGCAGTTGAGGCTGACGTTCAGCTCGGCGCCCGGAAACCAGCGCCCGCCGCGGGGGCCGGGCACGTGCGTCCGCTCCGCCCCGCGCATCCAGCTCACGCGACCGGCCGCGACCTCCCAGGCCTCGATGGCGTGGCCGGGGTCAGTCATGGGACAGGACACGCGACACGGCGGCGGCCGCCCGCGCCAGCTGCGGCACGACAAGCTCGACCACGGCCTCCTCGGAGTGGCGCTCGAGGCTGCCGGTCGCCGCGATCGCCGCCACCGCGTCGCCGCCCGGCGGGGTGATCGGCACCGCGGCCTCCCAGCGGTCGGGCGCGTCGATCGTCACGAGGTGCGGGGCGGCCGCCCAGGACGCGCGATCGCGCGCGGTGATCCCGCCGTCT
Organism: Thermoleophilaceae bacterium; assembly: GCA_050693815.1. Taxonomy (GTDB): domain Bacteria; phylum Actinomycetota; class Thermoleophilia; order Solirubrobacterales; family Thermoleophilaceae; genus JACVRW01. Next base: position 3,286 of record JBOGXS010000298.1, read on the forward strand.
GTCGAGCCGTTGGCGACGGCCTCGGTCCAGGCGGCGTCGCCCGCACGGGCCGCCAGCAGGCGTCCCGGGGCCGTGGCGAGCGCGGGGCGGATGCGCCCCGACTCGCGGAAGATGTCGCCCACGTGCTCGCCCTCGATGCGGTCGACGTACACGGTCGAGCCACGCATGAGCAGCGCGGCCAGGATCGTCTCCTTGGTGGTGTTGCGCAGCTCGACGAGGTACGGCGCCATCGTCCTGACCACCGACAGGCGGGCCAGGTAGCGCTCGGACAACCGCACCAGCTCCGGTCCGAGCCCGTAGCGCTGGGACTCGGGGTCCTGCTCCACGAGCCCGGGCGCGGCCAGCGAGCGAAGCACCCGGTGGGTGGTGGGAAGCGACAGCCCCGAGCGCTCGGCGAGGTCCGTGAGCTGCTGGTAGCGCGGACCCACGCTCAGCAGGTCCAGCAGCAGGACGGCGTTTCGCACCGTCCCGAGCGTGCCTGGAGGGTGCTGCTCGCCCCCGTGCCCGTCCCCGCGGGTGGATGGCTGCCCCGTCGCCACGGGCCGAGTCTACTCGCAAGGTGGATCCACATACAAGGATTGACTTTCATATAGCGGAATGTTATTTTGCCCGCGGAGCGGGGTCGCCGCCAGACCGCGCGGCGCCGGTCGCCGGCGGACGGCGGCTCTCGCGGGAGAGGAGAGAGCGTGTCCCGTGCGTACGAGCACGACCTGAACGGGAGCGACCTCGAGCGCGGCAGGGTGCAGCTCGAGGCGGACGCCGTCAGCCTGAGCTTCGGCGCCGTCAAGGCGCTCTCCGAAGTGAGCGTCACGGTCCGGCAGGGGGACGTACACGCGATCATCGGCCCCAACGGCGCCGGCAAGACCAGCCTGCTGAACTGCGCCAGCGGCCTCTACCGGCCCCAGCAGGGGTCCATCAAGCTCCGCGACGGAGTGGTCCGCGAGCTGACCCGGACACGGCCCAGCCGGATCGCGGGGTGGGGAGTGGCCCGCACCTTCCAGAACATCGAGCTCTTCCGGCACATGTCCGTGCTGGACAACCTGCTGCTCGGTCGGCACGTCCACATGCGCCACAACCTGATGAGCGCCCTCGTCTACCTGGGGCCGGGCAGGCGGGAGGAGATCGAGCACAGGGAGCTGGCCGAGGAGGTGATCGACTTCCTCGAGCTCCAGGCGGTGCGCAAGCAGGAGGTCGGCCGCCTCGCCTACGGCCTCCAGAAGCGGGTCGAGCTGGGACGGGCGCTCTGCATGCAGCCGGCCATCCTGCTGCTCGACGAGCCGATGGCGGGGATGAACGCCGAGGAGCGCGAGTCGATGGCGCGCTACGTGCTCGACGTCAACGAGCTGGCGGGCGTGACCACGGTGCTGATCGAGCACGACATGGGCGTCGTGATGGACATATCGAACCGGGTCACGGTGCTCGACTTCGGCAACGTCATCGCCGACGGAACGCCGGACGAGGTGGCCGACGATCCACAGGTCGTGGAGGCCTACCTGGGGGAGCGATGACGGCGCCGGAGCTGACCTTCCCCCAGCTTCTCGACCGGCTCGCGGCGACGCGCGCGGACGACGTCGCGCTGCAGGAGAAGCGCTACGGCATCTGGCAGGCGACCACGTGGTCGGGCTACCGCCGGCGCGTGCGCCGCTTCGCGTACGGACTGGCATCGCTCGGCTTCGAACGCGGTGAGGTCCTCGCGATACTCGGGGACAACCGGCCGGAGTGGCTGATCTCCGAGCTGGCCGCCCAATCGCTCGGCGGCCTGTCGGTCGGCCTGTACCCGGACGGAGTCGTGGAGGAGGTCGAGCACGTGCTCGCCCACTCCGGGGTGCGCGTGGTCGTCGCCGAGGATCAGGAGCAGGTGGACAAGCTGCTCGCCCTGCGCGGCGCGGGACGGCTCGAGACCGTCGAGTGGATCGTCTACTACGACCCCCACGGCCTCGAGCACTACGACGACGAGGCGCTGATCGAGTTCACGCGGCTCGAGCTCCGCGGCGACGAGCTCGACGGTGAGCGCCCAGGTTGGCTCGACGAGGAGGTCGAGCGGGGCGACGTGACGGATCCGGCGATCCTCTGCACCACCTCGGGCACGACCGCCAAGCCGAAGCTGGCGGTGCTCACGCACTCGAACCTGCTCGCGATGGGCGCCGGGCTGATGGAGATGGATCCGATCGAGCCGGGCGACGAGTACGTGAGCTTCCTGCCGCTCGCATGGATCGGCGAGCAGATGATCTCGGTGGCCTGCAGCCTGCAGGCCGGCTTCGCGCTCGGCTTCCCGGAGGACGCCTCTACGATGCAGAGCGACCTGCGAGAGGTCGGGCCGCGCGTGATGTTCAGCCCGCCGCGCATCTGGGAGAGCCTCGTCTCGTCGGTGCAGGTCCGGCTCGACGACGCCGGCGCCCTGAAGCGCGCCGCCTTCCGCTGGGGGTTCAGGGTGGGTCGGCGGGCGGCCGAGGCGCGCCTGCGCGGCGAGCGGCCGGGCATGGCCCTGCGGATCGCCCATCCCCTCGCGGAGCTGGTCGCTCTGCGCCCGGTGCGCGAGCAGCTCGGCCTGACTCGGCTGCGGCGCGCGTACACCGGCGGCGCACCGCTGGGCCCGGACGTGTTCGGCTTCTTCCACGCGATCGGCGTGAACCTGAAGCAGATCTACGGGCAGACCGAGATCTGCGGGATCGCCGTGCTGCACAGGGACGGCGACGTGCGCTTCAACACCGTCGGCACGCCGCTGCCGGGCACCGAGCTCGAGATCGCGGACGACGGCGAGATCCGGCTGCGCTCGGCGGCCGTCTTCGCCGGCTACCACCGCAACGAGCGCGCGACCGAGGAGGCGCTGGACGGGGGCTGGCTGTGCACGGGCGACGCCGGCTACCTCGAGGAGGACGGCCACCTGGTCGTGATCGACCGCGCCAAGGACGTCATGAAGGCCAGCGACGGGACGCCGTTCAGCCCCGGCTTCGTGGAGAACAAGCTCAAGTTCAGCCCCTACGTCCAGGAGGCCGTCGTGTTCGGCGGCGACCGGCCGTACGTCACGGCGATGGTCTCGATCGACATGGCGAACGTCGGCTCCTGGGCGGAGCGCAACCGCCTCGGCTACACGACCTACACCGACCTGGCGCAGAAGGAGCGGGTCTACGGGCTGATCGGCGAGGCGATCGCCCGGGCGAACGAGGACCTTCCGGAGAGCGTGCGCGTGAGCCGCTACGTGCTGCTCCACAAGGAGCTCGACGCCGACGACGAGGAGCTGACCCGGACCCGCAAGGTGCGACGGGGCACGATCGGCGAGCGCTACGCGCGGATCATCGAGGCGCTGTACGACGAGGGCGCGGAGTCGGTGGCGGTGAAGGCCACCGTGACCTACCGGGACGGGACCCGGGTCGAGCGCGAGCTCGACCTGCGCATCCAGGCCATGAACGGCCTCGCCCTCACGCGCGAGGACGTGCGCGACGACGTGGGGATCGGGGTCTAGTGGAGCAGTTCGTCCAGCTCACGATCAACGGACTGGCCGACGGCGCGATCCTGACTCTCGCCGCGCTGGGCTTCGTGCTCATCTACAAGGCGTCCGGCGTGATCAACTTCGCGCAGGGCTTCTTCCTGGCGGTCGGGGCCTACGTCCTGTGGACCGGCATCGTCGAGCTCGGCCTGCACTGGACGCTGGCGGTCCTGATGGCGCTTGCGGTCGCGGTCGTGCTCGGCGTCTCAGTCGAGCGGCTCGTGCTGCGTCCGCTCGTGGGCCAGCCGACGATCGCGGTCATCATGGTCACGATCGGGCTGGCCCAGATCCTCGCGGCCCTGATCCAGCTCGTCTGGGGCACCGAGCCGCGCACCTTCCCGGACTTCATCCCCTCGGACGCCGTCGAGGTGCTGGGCGCGCGGGTGAGCGAGGACCGGCTCTGGGCGCTCGGGTTGACGGCCGTCGCGCTGCTCGGCTTCGGGCTCTTCTTCACCCGCTCGCGCCAGGGGATCGCGATGCGCGCCGTGGCCGACGACCAGCAGGCGGCGATGGTGATGGGGATCAGCGTGCGGCGCATCTTCGCGCTCGCCTGGGCGCTGGCCGGGATCAGCGCGGTCGTGGGCGGGATGCTGGTGGCGAACCTCACCGGGGTCTCCCAGAACGTCGCGGGGTTCGGGCTGCTGGTCTTCCCGGTCGTGATCCTCGGCGGGCTCGACTCGATCCCGGGCGCGGTCGTGGGCGGCGCCGTGATCGGCCTGCTGACCGAGTACACGGGCGGCTACGTGGGCGGCGGGCTCCAGACCGTGATCCCGTACGTCGCGCTCGTGCTGGTGCTGCTGGTCAAGCCCTACGGCCTGTTCGGCCAGGTGCGGATCGAGCGGGTATAAGTGATGGCCGCTACCGCTACCGGCGTCTACCAGCGCACCTACGCGGGCGACCTCGCGCTGCGCCACACGCGGGCCGAGCACGTGCGCCTGGCGCTGGCCGTGGCGCTGGTGATCGCCGCACCGTACGTGGTCAGCCCGACGTGGCTCACGATCCTCGACCAGATCGGGATCGCCGTGATCGGGGCGATCGGCCTCAACCTGCTCGTCGGCAGCACCGGCCAGATCAGCCTGGGCCAGGGCGGCTTCCTCGCCGTGGGCGCGTACACCGCGGGGATCCTGACCGCCCGCGCCGACATGCCGTTCCTGGTGGGGATCGTCGCGGCCGTGCTGCTCACCGCGTCGGTGGGCGCCCTGTTCGGGCTCCCCGCGCTCAGGCTGAAGGGCCTCTACCTGGCGATCGCGACGCTCGCCGCGCAGCAGGTGATCATCTGGGTGGTCACGCACTGGGATGCGGTCACCGGGGGCGTGGACGCGCTCGTGGTGCCGGCGCCGACCCTGCTCGGCATCGACCTCTCCGGCGACTTCAACTTCTACTGGGTGATCCTGGTGTTCGCGGCGCTGGCGGCGGTCACCGCCACGAACCTCCTGCGAACCGGGATCGGACGGGCGTTCGTCGCGATCCGCGACCAGGACATCGCGGCCGAGGTGGCCGGGGTCAACCTCACGCGCTACAAGGTGCTGGCCTTCGCGGTCTCCTCGGGCTTCGTCGGGCTGGCCGGCGCGCTCACCGCGTACCACACGGGGATCGTCACCTGGGAGCGGTTCACGCTCGAGGTCTCGATCCTGTACCTGGCGATGATCATCGTCGGCGGGCTCGGAAGCGTCTCCGGCGCGATCTACGGGGCCGCGTTCATGATCGCCATGCCGGCCTACCTCGAGCTCGAGCTCGCCTCGTTCGGCGGCCCGCTCGAGTTCATCGGCAGCGACCTGCCCGCCGTCCAGGAGCTGATCTTCGGACTCACCATCGTGCTCTTCCTGGTCTTCGAGCCGAGGGGGATCGCGCGCATCTGGGCTCGGATGAAGGACTACTTCCGGCTCTGGCCGTTCCGCACATGAACGAAGGGGAGGAAAGATGAGGATTCAAGTTATCGGGGTCGCCGTTCTGCTCGGCCTCGGCACGCTCGCCACCGGCTGCGGTGGCGACGACGAAGGGGCCGGCGCCGGCGGGGAGGGCCCGATCAAGATCGGGGGCATCTTCGACCTGAGCGGCCCGACGTCGGACGTCGGGGTGGCCTACGCGGACGGGATCAAGGATCGCGTCGCGCAGGTCAACGAGGAGGGCGGCGTCGAGGGACGCGAGATCGAGCTGATCTCGGACGACTACGCCTACGAGGTGCCGCAGGCGGAGCAGCTCTACAGCCGGCTCAAGTCCGAGCAGGTGATCGCGATCCAGGGCTGGGGCACCGGCGACACCGAGGCGCTCAGCCCGCGCGTGACGCAGGACAAGATCCCCTACCTGTCGGCCTCCTACTCCGAGAACGTCGCCGACCCGGCCGAGACGCCGTTCAACTTCGTCCCGGGCATGACCTACTCGGACCAGATGCGGGCCGTGCTCGACTACATCGCCGAGCAGGCCGGCGGGCCCACCGAGGTCGCGGTGTTCCACAACGACAGCCCGTTCGGCGAGTCGCCGCTCGAGGACGGCCAGGCGCACATCGAGGAGCAGGGCTACGAGATCGGCTACGAGACCTACGCGATGCCCGCCGAGGCGACCGACTACGCCAGCGAGCTCTCGCGAGCGAAGAGCCAGGGCGCGGAGTGGATCGTGATCCAGAACGTGGCCACGCCGTCGGCGCAGCTCGCCAGGGACGTGCAGCGCCAGGGGCTCGACGCGCAGATCGTCTGCCTCGTCTACTGCAGCGACACGGTCTACACCAAGCTCGCCGGCGAGGCAGCCGAGGGCACGATCGGCATCTTCCCGTTCGCGCCCGTCTCGGACGACGTGCCCGGCCTGGAGCCGGCGGCCGAGGCGCTCGGCGGCCAGCTCACCGAGACGCACGTCCACTACGTCCAGGGCTACTACACGATGGACGCGATGCTCGCGGGCATCGGGTCGGCGCTCCAGTCGGACGAGGAGCTCACCGGCGAGACCCTGCAGGTTGCGCTCGAGGAGATGGAGCCGCTCGAGACCGGCGAGGTGACCGCCCCGCTCGACTGGACGGCGGACAGCCACGCGGGCCTCGACGCGGCGCGGCTATACGAGGTCGAGGGGGGTGAGTGGACCCGGCTGACGGACGACTTCGTGAGTCCGGCCGGCTAGACGATGCTGCAGGTCGAGAACATCGAGGTCGTCTACGACGAGGTGATCTTGGTGCTCCGCGGCCTGTCCCTTGAGGTCCAGCAGGGCCAGGTCGTGGCCCTGCTGGGCTCGAACGGGGCCGGCAAGTCCACCACGCTCAAGGCGATCTCGGGCCTGCTGCCCTCCGAGGACGGCGAGATCACCGACGGCCGGATCGTCTACCGCGACCAACCGATCACCCACCGCGACGCGGCGGAGATCGTCCAGCGCGGCATCTCGCAGGTGATGGAGGGGCGCCGGATCTTCGAGCACCTCACCACCGAGGAGAACCTGCGGGCGGGCGGCTACAGGCGAAACGGGAGCCTCGCCGAGGGGCTCGAGCAGGTCTACGGGTACTTCCCGGCACTGGCGGAGCGTCGGCGGCAGACCGCCGGCTACCTCTCGGGCGGCGAGCAGCAGATGCTCGCGATCGGCCGCGCGCTGATGGGGGAGCCGGAGCTGATGATGCTCGACGAGCCCTCGCTGGGGCTCGCCCCCCGCCTGGTCGGCGAGATCTTCGAGATCGTGCGCCGGCTCAACCAGGAGCTCGGGACGACGGTCCTGGTGGTGGAGCAGAACGCCCGGCTCGCTCTGGAGCTCGCCGACTACGGCTACATCATGGAGAACGGTCGGATCGTCCTGGACGGGCCGGCCGGTGAGCTGGCCGAGAACCCCGACGTGCAGGAGTTCTACCTGGGCATGACCGAGTCGGGCGAGCGCCGCAGCTACCGCGACGTGAAGCACTACCGGCGCAGGAAGCGATGGCTGTGAGCGGCGTGGTCGAGCGCTACGCGCACAGCTTCGACGAGCGCGTCGAGAGCGTGCTCGGCGACGCCGCGCAGCGGGTCGAGGGCCTCGGCGCGCGGCTGCGGTCGGCGGGCTTGGCGCCCGGCGAGCTCCGGGACGTGGCCGCGCTCGACCGCCTGCCGGTGCTCGGCAAGGACGAGCTGATCGAGCTGCAGGCCGGGGCCCCGCCCTTCGGCGGGCTGCTCGCTCCGGAGGCGTCGCCGCGACGTGTGTTCCAGTCGCCCGGTCCGCTCTACGAGGCGGACCTCGGCGGCGTGGACCCGTGGGGATGGGCCCCGGCGCTGCGTGCCGCCGGCATCGGCCCCGGCGACCGGGTGCTCAACGCCTTCGGCTACCACCTCACCCCGGCGGGCGTGATGTTCGAGGAGGCCGCCCTCGCGGTCGGGAGCACGGTGGTCCCGGGCGGAGTGGGGAGCATGGACCTCCAGGCGCGCGCCTGCCGCGATCTCGACGTGACCGGGTACGCCGGCCTGCCCAGCTACCTCAAGGCGCTGCTCGAGAGGGCGGAGGAGCTCGGGCTCGAGCCGGGCGCCTGGCCGCTCGAGCGGGCGTTCGTGGCGGCCGAGCCGCTGCCGCCGTCGCTGCGCTCGTGGCTCGAGGAGCGGATCCCGGTGGTTCGCCAGGGCTACGGCACGGCGGAGACCGGCAACCTCGGCTACGAGTGCGAGAGGCGCGAGGGGCTCCACCTGCCGGAGGACCGCCTCGTCCAGGTGTGCGACCCGGCGTCGGGAGAGGCGCTCTGGGACGGGCGCGAGGGCGAGGTCGTGGTGACCGTGCTCTCGCGCGACTATCCGCTCGTGCGCTTCGGGACCGGCGACCTGTCCGCCTTCCTGGACGAGCCCTGCGGCTGCGCGATCTCCACGCCGCGGATCGCCGGCTGGCTCGGCCGGGTCGGGGAGGCGGTGAAGGTCCGCGGGATGTTCCTGCACCCGCGCCAGGCGCGGGCGGCGCTCGACGGGCTGGGCGGGGTGGAGCGCTTTCGCCTGATCGTCGATCGGCGCGAGCACCGCGACTCGCTGCGATGCGAGGTGCTGCCCGGCGACCGTCAGCACGCCGCCCGCCTGCCGGCCGCCGTCAAGGAGCGGATCCGCTCGGGCCTGCGCTTCGACGCCGAGGTCGTGCTCGTCGAGGAGCTCGAGCCCGACTCGCCCGTGATCGTCGACGTGCGCACCTGGGATTGAGCGGCCGCCCGGCCGAGCGCGCGCGGAGCGGCATTGCCGCAAGCGCTCGGCTCGGCCGAGCGCGCGCGGAGAGACTACGCTAGCCCGCCATGGCCGAGGACTGCATCTTCTGCGCGATCGTCGCCGGCGAGCAGCCGGCGCACATGGTGGACGAGGACGACCACACGGTCGCGTTCCTCGACATCTTCCCCTGGGCGCGAGGGCACGCGCTCGTCGTCCCGCGGCGCCACTCGCGCAACCTCTACGAGATCGACGACGACGACCTCCGCGCGGCAAACCTCGCTGCCAAGCGCCTCGCCGGGCGGATGCGCGAGCGCCTCGAGTGTGAGGGCGTCAACCTCCTGAACAGCTCCGAGCCGGCGGCCAACCAGGAGGTCTTCCACTTCCACATCCACGTGCTGCCCCGCTGGACCGGGGACGGCCTGCGGCTCCCCGGGCGGCCTGAGCCGCCGGCCCGGGACGAGCTCGACCGAGTGGCGGCGAGCCTGCGCGGCTAGCCGGGCCGCAAGCACTCGGCTCGGCCGAGTGCGCGCGGATTGTCTCACGCTGCTAGCTTTGCGCTGTTGGGCCGGCCAAGCCGGCGTAGTCAGTTACATGCAAGGTGCATCGGGACTCGCAGGACCGGGCACACGCAGGAAGGGGCATCACACGTGCCTACCGGAACCGTCAAGTGGTTCAACGACGAGAAGGGCTTCGGCTTCATCACGCCCGAGGACGGCTCCGCCGACCTCTTCGTCCATCAGAGCGCCGTACCCGACGGCCAGGCCCTGGCCGAGGGAACGAAGGTCAGCTTCGACGCCGAGAGCGGCGACAAGGGGCCCCGCGCCGGCAACGTTCGCATCGCCTAGCACCCGTCCAAGCCGGGCATCCGGCCAGAGTCGCCCGGCGCCCAGCACTCGTTCGATCTCTTTCCAAGAAGGAGAAGAGCATGGCTTCAGGTAGCAAGCGGAAGACCACGCTGGCGTAGCGCTACCGCGAGGTCATGCTGCTCTCGCTTCGCTTGGTTAAGGCGCCATGGTAGGCCGCGCTTAAGGATGCGGCCGCGGACGACGGGCCGACCAAATACTTGAT
>JBOGXS010000299.1:0-6839 GCA_050693815.1 Thermoleophilaceae bacterium
CAGTGAGGGGGGCGCGAGGGACTCGCGGCGGGCGCCGAAGCGCGCCAGCGCGGCGAACCCGGCGAGGGCGGCGCAGGCCAGGGCGAGGGCGATGCCCACCACCAGCAGCGCGCCGAAGCCGCGCACCATCGGCACCGGCGAGAGCAGGAGCACCAGGAAGCCGACCGCGGTGGCGATGCCCGCGGTGAGGATCGTGGGCCCGCCCGCGGCGGCGGCCGCCGTGGCCGCGTCCCGGCCCTGGCGCCCGTGCGCCCGCTGCTCGTCGAAGCGGGCCTGGAACTGGATCGCGTAGTCCACGGACAGCCCGATCAGGACGGGCAGCACCGCGATCGACGCCATCGTGAGGTCGCCGCCGGCCAGGGACAGCGCCCCGAAGGTCATCGCCGCGGCCCCCAGCGCCAGCGCGAGCGGCAGCAGCCGCAGGCGGCTGCGGAAGACCAGGGCCAGGGTGGCGGCCATCACCAGCAAAGCCGCGGCGAGCAGCACGAAGATCGAGCGCTGCACGGCGTCGGCCAGGCCCTCCGCCACCACCGGCACCCCGGTCACCAGGTACTCGGCGCCGCGGCGCGGCTGGAAGGGGCGCTGCTGCGTCGCGGTCCGGATCAGGTCGATGGCGCGCCGGCGCTCCTCCTCGGTCAGGTCGGGGCGCAGGCGGATCGTGATCATCGCCGCGTTGCGCGACGGGAACAGGTAGGCGAAGCGCGACTTGGGCGTCTGGGTGCTGCGCTCGAAGACCAGCGTCTCCACGAACTCCGGGTTGTCGATCCGGGGCGGGCTGGTGAGCCCATAGCGCAGCGCCTGCCCGAGGATCTCCTGCGTGAAGCGGGCGGTCACCGCCGAGTAGGCGGCCTCTGCGAGGCGGCGCTGCTGGGCGGGCGGGTCGCCGCGGCGCTTCGACGCGCGGCGCGCCGCCTGCGCCGCCTGCTCGGCCTGGCGCTGGTTGGCCTCCTGGCGGCGGACGAACTCCCTGTTCAGCTCTCGGGCCGAGGTGCTGATGAACGTGCCCGGGCCGAACACGACCTTGGCCGGATGGAGCTCGTCGATCTCGCGGCAGACCGGGGGCAGGCTCCCCAGCCCGATCTTCGTGTCGGGAACGTTGCCCGACAGGCAGCCCTCCAGTCGCAGGACCCGGCCGAGGTCCGGGGTGAGCAGCGTGTTCACGAGGGGGCCGCGCACCAGCACGAGCACGGCCTCGTCGCCGAAGTCCCGCTCGAAGCGCTCGGTGGCCTGGAAGCTCTCGGAGCCACGGTCCACGAGCGTCTCGGTGGCCGCGCTCGGCTGGAGCCGCAGGGCCAGGCCGGCGCCGCCCAGCGCCAGCAGCGCGGTGAGCGCGAGCACGAGCAGCGGGCGGCGCGCGGCCACCCCCACGATCCGTGCGAAGGGGTCCCTCCTCACCCCGCTCAGCTTAGGGAGGCGGCGAGGGCGCTGGCGCAAGCGCGCGCGGCTCGGCCGCGTGCGCGCGGATCGATTACTCCATCCCGAGCGGGCCCTGCGCCTCGCCGGAGAGGAACTGCCTCACGAACTGGTTGTCCGAGTTGAACAGCGCGCTGGCCGGGCCGGACTCGACGATCCTGCCCTTCCAGAGGATCGCGATGTAGTCCGCCACACGGCGCGCCGACATGATGTCGTGCGTGATCACGCAGTACGCGCCGCCGTTCTCCTCGTGGACCTCCATGATGAGCTCGCACAGCAGCGCGGTGCGCACCGGGTCGAGCCCCGAGTCGGGCTCGTCGAAGAGCACGATGTCCGGGTCGAGCACGAGCGCGCGCGCGAAGCCCGCCCGCTTGCGCATCCCGCCCGAGAGCTCGTTGGGCATCTTCTCGGCGGCCGCGCCGAGGCCGACCTCGCCGAGCCGGCGCGTCACGATCTCGCGGATCTCGTCCTCGCTCTTGTCGGTGTGCTGGCGCAGCGGGAACGCAGTGTTGTCGTAGACGTTCATCGAGCCGAAGAGCGCGCCGTCCTGGAACAGGACGCCGAACTTCTTGCGCATCTCGAACAGCTCCTCGTCGGCCATGTTGGGCACCGACTCGCCGTGCACCAGCACGTCGCCCTCGTCGGGGTAGAGCAGGCCGACCATGTGCTTGATGCACACGGACTTGCCCGTCCCCGACGGGCCGAGGATCATCGAGATCTGCCCGTGCGGCAGCCCGAGGTTGAGGCCGTTCAGGACGCGGTTGCGCCCGAACGCCTTGACGACGTCGATGAACTCGACGGCGTCATCGGCGCCGTGCTCGCGCTTGGCGCCGGTGTGCCACTCGTACTCGTCGGCCTCCGCCTGCGAGCCCGGCTCGTGCGTCATCTCGCCGGTGCCGCGCGGCGTGGCCGCCGCGGTGCCGCCGTCCCCGGGCCCGCGCTCCTCCTGCATGGCCTCCGGCGAGCCAGGACCGCCCGGCTCGTCGTGGATCGCCTGCTCGCGCGTCTCGGCGACCGGCTGCTCATGCGTCTCGGGCGCCGGTTGCTCGCGGGTGTCGGGCGCGGGCTGCTCGCGGGTGTCGGGCGCGGGCTGCTCGCGCGTGTCGGGCGCGGGCTGCTCGCGGGTCGGCTGTGCGGGGTACCCGCCCGGCTCCGCGCCGTGCTGCTCGTGCACTCTGGTCGGCTCCGCGTGCGGCTCCTGCTGGCGCTCTCCCCGCGTCTGCTCCCAGTCGCGCGGCTCGAGCGGCCGCTCGCCGCCGTCTTCCCTACGTCCCTCCATAGAGCGCTCCTTGCCTCCCCGAAATGACTGATCCCGAATACACGTGCCCGCGGGGGCGCGCCGGCCGCTCGTCGAGATCGAGTGGTGCAGCGGCGCGCATAAGGTCACCCGCCTATTGGTGCTCTCGGGTTCGAGCCCCAGAAGATCTGTGTACCCACCATCCCGACCAGGTGGACCATCACGGTGTTCAACACCATCGACTTCGCCGTGGCCGTGCCCACCCCTACCGGTCCCCCGCCCGCCGTGTAGCCGTAGTAGCAGCCCACCAGCACGATCACGGTGGCCATGGCCATTGCCTTGATCAGGCTGTAGAGCAGGTCGGGCGGGTTCTGGAACATCCAGAAGATCAGGAAGAACCCGCCTGAGCTGACCTCGCCGATCTGCTCCACCACCGCCAGGTAGGAGGCGAAGAAGCCGGCGCCCACGGCGGCGATGTACATGAACGGCAGCACCAGCCAGGCCGCGAGCAACCGGGTGGCGCAGAGGAACACGAGCGAGTTGATGCCCATCACCTCGAGCGCGTCGATCTCGTCCGAGATCCGCATCGCCCCGATCTCGGCCACCAGGCCGGTGCCGACCTTCGCCGACATCATGTAGCCGAACGCGTAGGGCATGATCTCGCGCAGGTCGCACCACGCCGCGAACACGCCGGCGTAGGCGGGCGCGCCGACCGAGCGGTTGAAGTAGGCGCCCTCGATGCCGCACTGGAGGCCGAGGATGAAGGCCAGGCCCCAGATCACCAGGGCCGAGCCCAGGATCAGGATGCCGGCCTGGCGCAGCGCCTCGCCGAAGAAGCGGAACACGCGGCCGCTGAACACGTACGCGACCACGCGCGCGGAAAACTTGGCGATGTCGCCGAACGAGGCGATCCAGTCGCGGGGCACGCTGAGCCAGGTCCGTCCCATCAGTCAGCGAGCACGTGGCGCGTGCGAGCGTTCGTTGTCACTTGATCACCGAGATCTCGGGATGGGTGGCCAGCAGGGTCTGGGTGAAGACGTAGTTGAAGGCGAAGATGCCGAGGAACTCGATCACCACGCCCTGGTTCACGGCTCTACCCACCCCCTCGGCGCCTCCGGAGGCGGTCATCCCCTTGTAGCAGGAGACGATCGCGATGATGGCTCCGAAGAGGGTCGTCTTGACGACCGACCCCCACAGGTCCGTGGTGGACGCGTTGCTCAGCAGCGTGGCGAAGAAGGGGCCTAACGGCGCGTCGAAGGTGAGCGTGGCCAGCACGCCTCCGAAGATGCCGAAGATCAGCGCGTAGATGTTGAACAGCCCCGTGACGACCATCAGGGCCAGGAAGCGGGGCACGACGAGGTTCTTGATCGGGTCGACGCCCAGCACCTGCAGGGCGTCCAGCTCCTCGCGGATCTTCCGCGCCCCGAGGTCGGCGGTGATGGCGGTGCCGCCGACCCCGGCCAGGATGATCGCGGTCACGAAGGGGGCGAACTCGCGAATCGAGGCCAGCACGAAGAAGCCGCCGAGCCGGTCGATCGCGCCGAAGAGGACGAGGAAGTTGCCCGCCTGCAGGCCGGGAGCGCCGTAGCCGAAGGCGATCGTCGAGATCGTGAGCGGCAGCCAGCAGAGCCGCAGCATGAACAGGAACTGCTGCACGAACTCGGTGCCGTAGGGGTAGGGCGGACGCAAGGCGCTGACGAGCGTCTTGCCCGTGAGGATCATCATGTCGCCGACCTGCTCGAGCAGGTTCTTGGTCGGCAGGAAGACCCGATCGGCTGCAGCACGAACCACTAGGACACACCTCTCCCCTGGACAAGGAAGCCTATGACATGTGCCCCGGGGTCGCCAGAGGCAACCGTGCCAACCCGGGCTTTGCCGCAAGCACGCGGCTCGGCCGCGTGCGCGCGGATCGCTCAACCGGCTCGCCAGCGGGCGATTCGATGCTATGTTCGCCCGACCTTGAAGGGGAGGATTCTCTTCATGCTGCTCGCGTTTGGCGCGCTGGCCGGGTGCGGCGGCGCCGAGCGCCAGGACGAGGACGAGCCCGAGGGCGACTTCCCCGTCGAGGTCGTGCGGGCCAGCTTCCTGGAGGAGCAGAAGCTGGCCAAGAGCTCCAGGCTGGTGATCACCGTGCGCAACGCCGGAAACCGAACGATCCCGAACATCGCCGTGACCGTCGACGGCTTCAACGTCAACACCACGGCGAGCGACGTGGCCGATCCCGAGCGGCCGCAGTTCGTGATCAACGGCCGCCCGCGGGACATCGGCGGATTCCCCGAGTCCAAGGAGGCCGCGCCGCTGGGCTGCGAGACGGCCTACGTGGACACCTGGGCGTGCGGGCCGCTACGGGCGGGCCGAGAGCAGACCTTCCGCTGGTCGGTCACCGCGGTCAAGGCGGGCGACTTCGAGATCGACTGGCGCGTGGCAGCGGGCCTGGACGGCAAGGCAAAGGCCGTGGGCACGGGAGGCGGCGAGGCCCCCCGCGGCAGCTTCAGCGGCACGATCTCGGACGAGGCCCCCGAGGTCCGGGTGGCCGACGACGGCGAGACGGTCGTCCGCGGGACGCGCTGAGCCCTCGCCGCCGCGCACGCCGGCGCGAGACTAGCCGCCCCGTGTAGGCAAACCGTCCTGCCCAGGGGTTGCCACGCGACACCAGACCAGGACGGTGGCCGGTCGAGGTGTTAGGCGTACAGCGCCGCCGCGGCTTCCCGGTCGGCCGGGTCGACCCGCGCGAGGCCCGGCACCTCGTCGAACGCCTTGTCCGGCGACAGGATCGCTCCGATCCCACGGTTCAAGGCCACTGCGGCGAAGACCGCGTCGCGGGCGCTGAGGCGCTGCGCCCCGGCAAACAGGTCGAGGGCGCGCTGGACGTCCTCCGGCCGGACCTCGTGGAGACGACAGGCCGCGGCGGCGTCCCGCGCCTCCCGCGCCGCGCGCGAGCGATCCCCGGTTCGCCGGAACCGATGATGAAGCACCTCCTGGACGAGATCGGCGCTCGCGTCGCCCTCGATCCGGCTGCCCTCGGCGCGTTCGAGTACTGACCGGCACGGCGCTCGGTACGGGTGTGCACCACCGATCGCATAGAGGAACACGGCGGTGTCGTAGAGGAAACGGGTCACTCGCGCTCGTACAGCTCGGCCACCTTGTACATCTCGTCCATCATCTGCTGCTTCGCCTCGTCCCAATCCGGCTCGGGGCCGGGGGGCGGCGGAGCATCCAGGAGCCGGCGTACCGCAGCCGTGCGCGCCGCGCGGTGGGACGCGGTCCCGAGCCGCTCGTCGATCGCGGCACGCACGATCGCCCCGACCGGGGCCCCGGTGCGCTCCGATTCGCGCCGTAGCCGCTCGTAGCGGTCGTCGTCGATCAGGACCTGGAGGCGCCGCTCCAGCCGAGCCATGCACATACCTTAGCATGTGCATATCCGCTCATTTCGACATCGCGGCCCGCTTCTCGTACCCCCGGCACCGCTCCACCGGCAGCCGCGGGTACTTCGGAAAGCTCGGGTCCGTCTTCGAGCGCTCGCACATCGAGAACTCGCTGCCGCGGGTGTTGCGGATCAGCTTCTGGTGGCGGCAGGAGTCGCACAGGCCGGCCTTCACGACGACTAAGGCTTGCAGGGTGCGCGGGTAAGGGGTCGGGGCCGCGAAGTCGCTGCGAATGCCCGATGTAAGCGGGGCGCCTCAGCTCCACACTTGGGTGGTGTCACGGAATAGAGAGCCATCCGCGCGCACTCGGCCGAGCCGAGTGCTTGCGGCAAAGGAGCTGACATGGATCCCCGCCTCAACGCGATCAAGATCGACAGCCGCCTCCAGGAGCCCAGGGTGGGAGGATGGACCGGCCATGGCCACGCGGATGACCAGCGCCCGCTTCGTCGGACGATCCGGTCAGCTCGCCGAGCTGGAGGCCGCTTTTCGCGACGCGGCGGTCAATCGCCGTCCATCGCTGGCGCTCATAGCCGGTGAGTCCGGCGTAGGCAAGTCGCGCCTGGTCGCCGAGCTGATCGGCCGGGCGCGCGAGTCGGGCGCACTGGTGCTCGCCGGCGACAGCGTTGAGCTCGGCGAGGGGGAGCTCCCCTACGCGCCCCTCATCGGCGCGCTCCGGCCGCTGCTGCGCGACGAGCATCCCGCCCTCGAGGCCCTGCCCGACCCCCTCCGCGCCGCGCTGGCCGCGATGCTCCCGGGCTTCGGGG
>JBOGXS010000300.1:0-6909 GCA_050693815.1 Thermoleophilaceae bacterium
GAGATGGCGGCCGGGATCGACCTGCCCCCGCGCACCTCCTCCTTTATTCGCTCGTACATGACGATGTTGGCGTCGGCCGCCACCGCCAGGGTGAGCACGAGGCCCGCGATGCCGGGCAGCGTGAGCGTGATCGGGATCAGCTTGACCAGCGCGAACAGCAGCACGGCGTAGATCAGCAGCGCGACCGTGGCCACCCCGCCGAGCACGCGGTAGAAGACGAGCAGGAACAGGATGGTCAGCACCATGCCGGCGCCGCCGGCGAGCAGGCCCTGGTCGAGCGCCTGCTGGCCCAGCGAGGCCGAGACCTGCGTCTCCGAGATCAGCTTCAGGTCGATCGGCAGCGCGCCGATGCGCAGGCTCTCGGCCAGGTCGTTGGCCTGCTCGAAGGTGCCGACGCCCTCGATCTGGGCCCCGGTGCGCCCGTCGATCCCCTCCGGGTTCTCCTGGAAGTCGATCGTGGCCAGCGAGACGATCTGGTCGTCCAGCGTGATCGCGAAGCGCTGCAGGAACTGGTCCGGCGGGGCGCCCGGGTTGAGCGTCGCCTGGTCGAAGCCGCGCTGGGCGATGCGCTTGGTCACCCGCGCGAAGGCCTCGCGGCCCTCGTCGGTGAACTCCATCGTCACCAGCGGCGCGTTGGTGTTCGGGTCGGTGTTGGCCTCCGGGTTCTGGATGTCCTCGCCGGACAGCTCCGAGTCGTCCTCGAGGACCGTGAAGCGCTTGATCTGCTCCGGCTGGTTCGGCGCGCGCTCCTGCTGGAGGACGACGACCCCCTCGGGCACCTTGATGACCCGGGAGCCCTCCGGCGGCCCCCCCGGCCCGAGCGCCTCGAGCTGCTCCTGACACTCGGTGCCGTTGGCGTAGTCCTTCGCCGGACCGGGCTCGTCCTCGTACTCCGCGAGCAGCTCGTCGCAGTTGCCCGACGGCTCGTAGTCGCCCGTCCGCACCGGCTCCTTGTCCGGTCCGATCGGCAGCTGGTCCGGGCC
Source organism: Thermoleophilaceae bacterium (assembly GCA_050693815.1). Lineage (GTDB taxonomy): Bacteria > Actinomycetota > Thermoleophilia > Solirubrobacterales > Thermoleophilaceae > JACVRW01. The sequence continues at coordinate 984 of JBOGXS010000300.1, forward strand.
GAACAGGTAGTAGCGGTCCCCCTGCGAGTTGTTCTTGCGGTCCGCCTCCTCCGGCGTGTCGCCCGAGCCGGGCACCACGTCCACCCGCTCGGCCCTGCCCTCCTCCTTCGACGCGGCCAGCACGGCGTCGAACAGCGCCCGGCCGCCCGCGTACTCCGGGTCGTCGGTGAGCACGTTCGGCTCCCAGTCGTAGAACTGGAGCCGCGCGGTGTTGCCCACCTGCTGGCGCGCCCGCTCGGCGTTCTGCACGTCCGGCAGGGCGACCGAGATCTGCTCCGGACCCGACTGCTGGATCTCGGGCTCGGAGACGCCGAGCGAGTCGACCCGCTTGCGCATCGTCTCGATCGCGTCCTCGAGCGCCTGCGGGGTCACCTCCGGCACCTGCGGCGTGGGACGCGCCTCGTAGACGAGCTCGATGCCGCCCCTCAGGTCCAGGCCGAGCTTGGTGTCCTTCGACAGCGGCGTGCCCGGCACGATCACGAGCATCGAGAGCACCAGCAGGACGGCGACGGCCCCGAGGATCGACAGGTTGCGCGTGCGGTTGGTCATCGCGGGGTCAGCACGAGGAGCAGCCCGCCGTCCTCGTCGTAGGCCGGGAAGATGTCCGCCTTCGCCGACTCCGGCCGGTCACCCTCCGCGTGCACCACCACGGACTTGTCGAGCACCCGCACGCCCCACTCGAGCGCGGTGCCGATGTGGTCGTCGCCGTTCTCGAACCGCAGCCGCAGCACCTCGGCGGCGGGCCGGCCGATCACGTCGAGGTCGCCCAGCCCGGTGAGCTCCCGCGCGCCGCGGCCGGTGCCGATCAGCCGGCCCTGCTGGTCGAGCAGGAAGAAGGCGGCGTTGGGGGCCGGGTAGTAGTCGTCGAGCAGCTCGAAGAGAAAGCCGAAGCCGCACTGCTTGCACGCGCGGGCGCGATCCTGAAACCCGGCGGTGCGCTCCGTGGAGACGCTCCGGTCCCCGCAGTTCGGGCAGATGAAGTTCGGCATGGACGCCTCATGCTAGAAGAGGCGTCCGGCGGCGTCCCTCGGGGCCGCGAGGCCCAGATGGGCGTAGGCCGAGTCGGTGGCCACCCGGCCGCGCGGCGTGCGCATCAGGAAGCCCTGCTGCAGCAGGTAGGGCTCGTAGACGTCCTCGATCGTGTCGGGCTCCTCCCCCACCGCCACGCTCAGCGTGGACAGCCCGACCGGTCCGCCGCGGAACTTCTCGCAGATCGCGCGCAGGATGTCGCGGTCGAGGCGGTCGAGCCCGGCCTCGTCCACCTCCAGCAGCTCGAGCGCCTCGCGCGCCACGCGCGCGTCGATCGCGCCCGCGCCGCGCACCTCGGCGAAGTCGCGCACCCGCTTGAGCAGCCGGTTCGCCACCCGCGGCGTGCCGCGCGAGCGGGCGGCGATCAGCTCGGCGCCCTCGTCGTCGACCTCCACGGCCAGGATCCCGGCCGAGCGGCGCACGATCCGGGCAAGCTCCGGCGGGGCGTAGAGGTCGAGCCGGTGGGTCAGTCCGAAGCGGTCGCGCAGCGGTGTGGTGAGCAGGCCCGCGCGGGTGGTGGCCCCGACCAGCGTGAACTCGGGCAGGTCGAGCGTCACGACCTTGGCGCCCGCCCCCTGGCCCACGGTGATCGGCAGCCTGCGGTCCTCCATGGCCGGGTAGAAGGTTTCCTCGAGCGCGCGCGGGAGGCGATGGATCTCGTCGACGAAGAACACCGAGCGCCGCTGGAGGCCGGTCAGGTAGCTGGCCACGTCGCCCTTGCGCTCGAGCGTCGGGCCGGCGGTGAGCACGAACTCCACCCCCAGCTCGTTGGCCACTATGTGGGCGAGCGAGGTCTTGCCCAGCCCGGGCGGCCCGGCCAGCAGCACGTGGTCGAGCGCCTCGCCGCGCCCCCGCGCGGCCTCGATGAAGACGGCCAGCTGCTCCTTGACCCGCTCCTGGCCGATGAAGTCCTCGAGCCGGGCCGGCCGCAGCGAGCGGTCGAGCTCGTCCTCGGCGGGCAGCGCCACCGGGTCGTGGATCCGCTCGACACCCGGGGTGCGGATGCTCACCTCGCCCGCTGGCAGAGGTCGGTTCACCGCGACCGCTGGCAGAGGCGGTTCATCGCGACCCCTTCAAGGCGCCCGCGATCAGCTCCTCGGCCGTGTCGCCTTCGCTGCGGTCGAGCAGCCCGTCCGCCTCCTGAGGGCTGAAGCCCAGCCCGAGCAGGCCCTCGCGGGCCAGCGAGCGAGGATCGTCGGAGGCCGTGCGGCGGACCACGATCTCGTCGCTCACCCGGCCCGCCACCTTCTCGCGCAGCTCGACGATGATGCGCTCTGCGGTGCGCTTGCCGATGCCCGGCACGGCCTGGAAGCGCGCCGAGTCGCCCGAGGCGATCGCGTTGAGCAGCTCGCGCGGCGTGCCGCCCGAGAGCACGGCCAGCGCCACCTTCGGCCCCACCGACTGAACGCCGATCAGCATCAGGAACAGCTCGCGCTCGGACTGGCTCGAGAACCCGTACAGGTGCATGCCATCGTCGCGCAGCACCAGGTGGGCGAAGAGACGCGCCTGGGAGCCCGCCGCGGGCACGGCGCCCAGGGTCTCGGTCGAGACGGCCATCCGGTAGCCCACGCCGGCGGCCTCGATCACCACCTCGCCGGCCAGCCGGCTGACCACCTCGCCGCGCACCGAGGCGATCACGCCAGCGCCGCCTTCAGCGGGGCGCCGTTCGCATGGCAGATGGCCACGGCCAGGGCGTCCGCCGCGTGGTCGGGCTCGGGCGGCTCGGGCAGCGAGAGCAGCGCGCCGACCATGCGCTGCACCTGGTCCTTGGGCGCCGAGCCGGAGCCGCAGACCGCCTGCTTGACCGCCTGCGGCGTGTACGAGAAGCAGGGCACGCCGTGGATGCCCGCGGACAGCAGCACGGCCCCGCGCGCCTGCCCGACGGCGAACGCGGAGTGCGCGTTGCGGCTGAAGTAGAGGTCCTCCACGGCCAGCGCCACGGGGCGGTGCTCGGCGATCAGGTCGCAGACGCGCGTGTGTATGTCGGCCAGCCGCCGCTCGAGCGGCGCCCCGGGCCGCGTGGCGATCACGCCGCCGTCGAGCGCCGCGAGCGTGCTGCCGCGCGAGACGACCACCCCGTAGCCCGTGTTCGCGGTGCCCGGGTCGATGCCGAGGACGATCACCACGGGTGGGATTCTGCGCGCGGGGGCGGACGCCTTCTACCGGCGGCCGGGCGCCGGCTACCAGCGGCCGGGCGCGATCTGCTCGCCCGTGTAGTAGGGCGGCAGCCCGTCGATCGCCTCCACCAGGCGGGCGTGGAGCTCCTCGTGCACGTCGGGGTTGGCGCGCGCCACGTCGTTCAGCTCGGCCGGATCGAGCTTCAGGTCGTAGAGCTCGCGCCCCTCGCCGCGGTTGTCGGCCACGTACGACCACTGGTCGTCGCGCACGAAGAAGTGGTTGAAGTAGCCGCCGTAGGCGTACGGGCGCTCCGGCAGCTCCTCGCCGTCGAAGAGCGGGGAGAGGTCCTGGCCCTCCATCCCGGCCGGCGGGGTCACGCCGGCCATCGACAGCAGGGTGGGAGCGATGTCGTGGGTGGAGGCGAACCAGCTGCTCGTGCTGCCCGCCGCCTTGCCCTCCGGGTGGACGACGACGCAGGGCACCTGGATCAGCTCGGGGTGGAGCTCCTGGGCGATCTTCCCCGTCCAGCCGCGGTCGCCGAGCAACAGGCCGTGGTCGCTGACCAGGATCAGCGCGGTGTTCTCGTGCAGGCCCAGGTCGCGGAAGCGCGCCAGGAACTCGCCCAGCCACTTGTCGGCGATCGTGAGCGAGGCCGAGTAGACGGCCCGCATCTGGCGCACCTCGGGCCGCTCCAGGTAGGTCTCCCAGCGGGCGTAGCGCGCTGTGCCCGGGTTGGGGCCGCGGTACGAGGGGTCGGAGTACATCTCGATGTACTCGCTCGTGGGGCTCCACGGCTCGTGCGGGTCGAACGAGTCCACCACCAGCGCGAAGGGCTGGCGCTCGGCCGCCTCCTCCAGCAGCTTGATGCCCTCGCGGGCCACGCGCGCGGCGTTCGACTCGGAGTCGTCGCGCCCGTAGCCGGTGTTGGCGAGGAAGCGGCGCATGCCCTCCACGTAGCGCTCGTCCTCGGCCAGGCCCTCCGGGAGCCACCGGCTCAGCAGCCGGTCGCTGACCTTGGCCGGATCCCCGCGCGAGCCGCTGTGGCCCACCACCGACACGTAGCGGTCGAAGGCCAGCCGGAACGGGCGCCACGACTTGGTGAAGCCGAGGAACGGGTTGTCGCTGGCGGAAGCGGTCCAGTACCCGGCCCGCTTCAGGTGCCGGGTGAACATCTGGTCGAGGTCCTCGATCGGGGACGAGCCCGGACCGCGGCCGAGGTCGGGGAAGCGCTCCCAGCCGCGGAAGGGGAAGATGCGGCGACCGGTCATGATCGTCCGCCGCGCGGGCACGGTGGGCATGGCCTCGGGGAAGAAGCGCGTGAAGCGGATGCCCTGGGCGGCGAGCGCGTCGATGTTCGGCGTCTGCACCTGGGGCGCTCCGTAGGCGGCCACGAAGTCGCTCCGCACCGAGTCCACGATCAGCAGCAGCACGTTGGTCCGGTCCGAGGAGCCGCCGGAGCCGAAGCCGCAGCCGGGCGCTCCGAGCATCGCCGCGCCGGCGGCGGAGGCGCCCGCGGCGCCGATGAAGCCGCGGCGTGTGATGCTGGTCGAGGAGGCCATCGGGGCGACCGGCCACAGTAGCGGACGCCCTCGCCGCCTCTCTTGGAAGAATGGTGCGGGTGTCGAGGACCCGTCGCGCCTTCCTGTCCGCCACCGCGGCCGCCGGCGCGGCGCTCTACCTGGGCGCGCGCGAGGTCGTCACCGCGCCCGCCGACTCACCCAACGTCCTGCTCGTGGTGATCGACACCCTGCGCGCGGACCACGTCTACGGCGCGCGTGCCCGCACGCCCAACATCGACGCCCTGGCCGCCGAGGGCATCCACTTCACGCGCACGTTCCCCGAGGCGATGCCCACCGTCCCGGCCCGCAACTCGATCCTCTCGGGGCGCCGGATGTTCCCGTTCCGCGACTGGGAGTACCACCAGGGCCTGCTCCACAAGCCCGGCTGGGAGCCGCTCGAGCGGATCGACGGCGCGTTCACCACGGTGCTGCGCCGGGCCGGCTGGTGGACGGGCTACGTGACGGACAACCCGTTCCTCGGCTTCTCCGCCCCCTACGAGCCGCTGCGCCGCAGCTTCCACCGCTTCATCCGGCACGGGGGGCAGGTCGGGGGAAGAGAGGGGCCGGTGGACGCGGCGACGCTTCGCCACTGGCTTCATCCCGCCACGCGCGACGCCGGGAAGACCGAGCGCGTGCGGCGCTACATCGCCAATGCGGACTACTGGCAGGACGAGCGCCGCTCGTTCGCGGCCAACGTGTTCGGCTCGGCCGTGGACGTGCTGTCGGAGGCGGCGCGGCGCCGGCCCTTCGCGCTGGTGGTGGACACCTTCGAGCCGCACGAGCCGTGGACCCCGCCGCGGCGCTACAGCCGCCTCTACGGCGATCCCGAGTACGCCGGTCCCGAGCCCGCCATGCTGGCTTACGCCCGGGTCAAGGATTGGCTCGAGCCCGAGGAGACCGAGCTCGTCCTCGAGCGCCTGCGCGTGCTCTACGCGGCCGAGGTGACCATGACCGACCGCTGGCTCGGCGCGCTGCTCGAGCGCCTGCACGAGCTCAACCTCGAGCGCGACACGATCGTGGTCCTGATCTCGGACCACGGGATCCAGCTCGGCGACCACGGCTGGACGGGCAAGATCTCCATCGCCCTGCACCCCGAGCTGATCCAGGTGCCGCTCGTAATCGTGCACCCCGAGCGGCTGCGCGCCGGCCAGCGCTCGGCGTACTACGCCTCGACCCACGACCTCGCTCGCACGATCCTGAGCATGGCCGGCGTCTCGGCG
>JBOGXS010000301.1:0-8544 GCA_050693815.1 Thermoleophilaceae bacterium
CCTCCACGTCGATGCCGAGCACCTCGGTGTTGGGGGACACCGTGAGCTTGCCCCCCTGCTGCGCGCGCTCGCGCATCAGCGTGCCGGCGCGCAGCGAGTCGACCACGCCCACGCCCTCGGAGTAGAAGCCGCCGATGATCACGCTCTCGTCGATGAAGGGCACGAGCTCCTTGACCTCGGCGGGGGTCACGAGCTTGACGTCGTCCACGCCCCACGACTTGGCCGACGCCATCCGCCGACGAAGCTCCTCCATGCGCTCCTCGGTGCGGGCGACCTCGATCCCCCCGGGCACCGTGAGCACGCCGAGCTCCTCGTACTGCTTCACGCTGTCGCGCGTGAGCGCCGTCATCTCGCGCGAGTGGTCGACCGGGTAGATGAAGTTCGAGGCGTGGCCGGTCGAGCCGCCGGGGTTGGGCAACGGCCCCTTGTCGAGCAGCACCAGGTCCCCCCAGCCGAGCCGGGCCAGGTGGTGGATCAGGCTGTTGCCGACTATGCCGGCGCCGATCACGACCGCGCGCGCGGTGGCGGGCAAGCCGCCCGTTGCTCCCGGTTGGTCTTCCACGGAGTTCACCTCAGGGTCGGATGGCCAGGGACCTGATATATCACATGGGTGCACTCCTCGCGGGAGCTCCGCGCTCGCGCTACTGGGTTGACCGGCCACCCCGCAAGCTGATATATCAGCCCGGCGTGCCACCCGTCGCCGTCCGATGATCATGACCGATGTTCGCTCGCCGGAACGCCCCGCCGCCGGCTCGTCACTGGTCGCGGCGCTCGAGCGGCCGCGCTACGAGGTCCTGCCGCTCGAGGGGATCGCCGACGAGGTGATCGCCGGCGTGCCGCCCGCGATCAAGATCACGGTGACGGCCTCCCCGGCCAAGGGGCTCGAACCCACCCTGCGGGTCGCCGAGGACCTGGCCGCGCGCGGGTACACCGTGGTGCCCCACCTCTCCGCCCGCCTGGTAAGCGACCGGCGCCACCTCGAGGAGGTGGTGCTGCGCCTGGAGGCCGCGCGGGTGCGCGAGATATTCGTGATCGCCGGCGACGCCCGGCAGCCGGCCGGTGAGTTCGCGGGCGCCGCCGAGCTGCTGTCGGCGATGGGCGAGCTGCGCGCGCGCTTCGCCGAGATCGGCATCTCGGGCTACCCGGAGAGCCATCACCTCATCAGCGACGAGACCACGATCGAGGCGATGTTCGAGAAGGAGTCGATGGCGACCTGCATCGTCAGCCAGATCTGCTTCGACGCGGACGTGATCGCCACCTGGGTCCGCCGCGTGCGCGAGCGCGGCACCGTCCTGCCGATCTGGGTCGGGGTGCCGGGCGTGGTCGACAACCGCAAGCTGCTGCGCACCTCGCTGCGGATCGGTCTCGGGCAGTCGGCCCGCTTCCTGCGCGCCCACCACGGATGGCTGCGGCGGCTCGCGCTCCCGCGCCGCCACACGCCCACGAGGCTCCTGCGGCAGCTCACGCCGTCATTCGCCGATCCGGCCGCCAGGATCGCGGGGATCCACGTGTACACCTTCAACGAGCTCAGACGCACCGAGCGCTGGCGACTCGAGCTCGTGGAGCAACTGACCCGGCAGCAGACACGAAACCAGGAGGAACGACCTTGACACAGGTGAACGAGCAACCCGGAGTCCTGCTCTACTCGCGGATCCGCAAGTCGCCCTACTTCTACGCGTCGCGCCGCCACGACCCGAAGCTCTACAGCGTCTACAACCACCACTACCACCCGCGCCACTACGGCGACCCGGTCGAGGAGTACTGGCAGCTGCTCAACGGCGTGACGCTCTGGGACGTCGGCGGGGCCGAGCGGCAGATCGAGATCAGCGGGCCGGACGCGTTCGAGCTCACCAACCTGCTCGTCGCGCGCGACCTCAACAAGTGCGCGGTCGAGCAGTGCAAGTACGTCTTCCTGTGCCTGCCCGACGGGGGGATCATCAACGACCCCGTGCTGCTGCGCGTCGAGGAGAATCGCTTCTGGCTGTCGCTCGCCGACAGCGACGTCGAGCTGTGGGCGCGCGGCGTCGCCTACAAGTCGGGCCACGACGTGACCGTCAAGGAGATCGACGTGGGGCCCGTGCAGGTGCAGGGTCCGAAGTCAAAGGACGTGATGGTCGACCTGTTCGGCGAGGAGATCCTCGAGATCCCCTACTACTTCATGCGCCCATTCGAGGTGAACGGCATGAAGGTGCTCGTCTCGCGCACGGGCTACACGGCCGAGCTGGGCTTCGAGATCTACCTGTACGACGCCAGCAGGAACGGCGTGAAGCTCTGGGAGGCGGTGCTGGAGGCCGGCAGGCCGCACGACCTGGCGGTGATCGGCCCGTGCCACATCCGCCGGATCGAGGGCGGCATCCTCGCCCTGGGGAGTGACATGTGGTACGACACCAACCCCTACGAGGTCGGCATGGGCTACGACTGGATGGTCGACCTCGAGCAGGGCTCCGACTTCATCGGCAAGGAGGCGCTTCACCGGATCAAGCGGGAGGGCCCGAAGCGCAGGCTGGTGGGGGTCGAGATCGAGGGCGACCCGGTCGGCTCCTACAACGACGGCTCGATGGTCGACGTGTTCCCGGTGCACAAGGGCGGCGCGCGGATCGGCGAGGTCACCTCGGCCTGCCACTCGCCGCGGCTCGAGAAGAACATCGGCTACGCGATGGTCCCGATCGAGCACTCCGAGCTGGGCACCGAGCTCGAGGTCGAGCGCCCCGGGGCCACCGTCGGCGCGGTGGTGGTCCAGATGCCGTTCATCGACCCCAAGAAGGAGACCCCGAAGCAGGAGCTCGCGGCGAGCTCGGGGTCCTGAGCGCAGCCGTCCACCTCCTGGCCGGTCCGCTCGACGACGAGCGGCGGGGAGAGCTCGTCTTTCGCGGCGACCTGCTCGTGTTCAGGGACGTCGGGCCGCTGCGGGAGGTGGCGGCCCTGGTGGAGGGCCTGATCGACGGCACCCCCGACGCGGCCGCGATCGGCGAGCTCCAGGCTCGCGTCCGAGCCGACCCGCGCGTGAAGCGGCTCTTCCACGCCGCGCTCGAGCACGTGGGCGTCGATCCGGCGCGCAGCTACTGGGACTCGATCTACCTGCGCGTCGTGCCGCCCGTCCAAGGAGGGGGCGAGCGCCAGATCGGGCGGATCGGGTTCCACCGCGACACCTGGTCCTCGAACCTGCTCCAGCAGACGAACTGGTGGACGACGATCCGCCCGCTCTCGGCGGAGCGCACGATCGCCTTCTATCCCCGCTACTGGTCGCGCCCGATCGCCAACACGAGCGCGGACTGGGACCTCGACGCCATCCGCGCGCGCCGGCGGGCGGGGGAGCCCGACGAGGACATCCTGATCGTGCCCGAGCCGACCGAGCCGGTGGACACGGACTCCGAGCTGCGCATCGTGCTCGAGCCCGGCGATTTCCTCTGCTTCTCGGGCGCCCATCTGCACGCGAGCGTGCCGAACACGTCCGGCGAGACGCGCCTCAGCGTCGAGCTGCGGACGGTGAACCTCGACGACGTCACCGGCGCTCGCGGAGCCCCCGACCTGGACGGGCGGGCGCCGCAGGTCCCGCGCGAGTGGTTCCGCTCGATGGCGGACGGATCGCCGCTGGGGGACGGCCTCTGACGAGCGGCTACGACTTCGTGATCGTCGGTGGCGGGTCGGCCGGCTGCGCGCTGGCCAACCGGCTGTCGGAGGATCAGGCCAACCGGGTGCTCGTGCTCGAGGCCGGGCGGACGGACTGGGCCTGGGACGTGCTCATCCACATGCCGTCGGCGCTCGCGTGCCGCGCGTGGGCCTCGAGTGGCTCCTGCGCAAGACCGGCCCGGGCGCCAGCGACCACTTCGAGGGCGGCGGTTTCGTGCGCGGCAACGACGATCCAGGACGACGTGTACGGCCTGAACGACAGCGGCTCGCTGATCTACATGGGCTGCCTGTACGTCGTCGCGCTCGGGATCTACGTCGGCTCGCGGCTGGTGCGGCGCCGGCAGGGCATCGACATGGCGATGGTCCACAAGGAGATCCCGGCGGAGTAGAGGCGGGCTGCGCGCGGGCGCGCCCGCCTCGGTCATCGGCGGGGCTCGCCCGCCAGCCGGGCCAGCTCGCGGCGCAGGTCGTCGCGCAGCTCGCGCACCTCGTCGTCCCCGATCAGCGGGTCGGCCTCGGCCGTCTCGACGAGGGCGGCGGCGAAGGTCTCGCTCGCGGTGCGCAGGTCGCGCCCGGCGCGCTCGCGGTCCCCGGCGCCGCGTGCCTCGAGCGCCCTGCGCTTGAGGTCGTCGGCGAGCGACGCGATCCGTCGGCGGTCGGGCTCGGGCAGGAGGCGCCAGCGGCCGTGGAGCGACCGCGCCACGCGGACGCCCAGCGCGGCCGTGGCGGCGGCACCGCCGATCAGGAGCCTTCCAGGGGGCATCCGAGCTCATGGTGGCTCGGCCCCAGGACGGAACCGCGCCCATGCTCCACGCCATCTGGGTTTGCCGCGCATATCGCGGCAAACCCAGATGGGACGCGCCGGGGCGGGAGCGGTCAGAGCGCGGCGGCGGCCAGCTTGTCCACCTGCTCGGGGTCGGACGACGCCGGGAACAGGATCAGCTCGTCGCAGCCCGCCTCGTCGAAGCCGCGCACGCGCTCCTTGACCTCGTCCTCGCCCTTGGCCGTGCCGGCCACCACCATGTCGGAGTACTCCGGCATGAACGAGTAGTAGTCGCCGATCGTGCTCCGCGTCTGGCGCTCGGGATCGTCGTCGAGCGAGAAGTAGGCGAGCGCCATCGCGCGCGGCTGCTCGCCGCGGCCCTCTTCGCGGAACGCAACCTCGAGCTTTCCCTTCCCGTCGGCGAACATCTCCGGCGTTCCGCCGCCCATGACCCAGCCGTTCCCGTAGCGGGCCGCCCGCCGGAAGGAGGCGTCGACCTGGCCCCCGACGATGAGCGGTGGGGGATTGCCCGAGACGTCCGGCCCCACGCCGCCGGCGTAGCCACGCTCCTCGCCCGCCCAGATCCGCTTCATGTCGCCGAGCATCTCGTCCATGCGCTCGCCGCGCCCGTCCATCGTGAGGCCGCCCGCCTCGAAGTCGTCGGGGCGGCCGCCCACCGCCACCCCGAAGGTGAAGCGCCCGCCGGACAGGTCCTGGAGGGTCGCCGCCTGCTTGGCGACGAGGGCGGCGTTCTGGCGGTACGGCAGGATGGCGATCGACGTCATGAGCGCGATCCGCTCGGTCACGGCCGCTGCCGCGGCGAGCCCGATCAGCGGCTCGTAGTTCGGGTAGACGATGCGGTCGATCGTGCCGAGCGTCGAGAACCCGGCGGCCTCCGCGCGCCGCGACCAGTCGATCAGCTGCCTGCCCTCGACCCCCGGGATGGTCGTCGGGAGTCCGATCCCGATCTTCATGCGCTCACGCTCCTCTCGTAGTCTCGGCCCGTGACCCTAGAGGACCTACCCGGTTGGGCCGGCGAGCTGCTGGACACGGCTCGGGTGGGCCGCCTTGCGCTGCTCGACGAGCGCGACCTGCCGCGTGTGCTGCCGGTGACCTTCGCGGTCTGGGAGGGGGCGGTGTGGAGCGCGATCGACCGCAAGCCCAAGCGCACCGCCGAGCCGGCCCGGGTGCGCCGCCTTCGCCGCCGCCCCGAGGCCGCGCTGCTCGTGGACCGCTACGACGACGACTGGTCGCGGCTGGCCTGGGTCGAGCTGCGCGGCATGGTGACGATCCATCCGGTCGGGCCGGCCCTCGACGCCCTGGCGCACAAGTACGAGCAGTATCGTGTCGAGTCGCCACAGGGTCCGCTCCTGCGGCTGGAGGTCACGAACGCGGTCGTTTGGCGAGGCGATTGACATGAGCATCGACGTGCTGGCCGAGGTGCGCGTGGCGCGCCCGCGCGAGGAGGTGGCGGCCTACATGACCGACCCGGCCAACGATCCGGAGTGGATCGGCGGGCTGCGCGAGGCACGACTGGTGGGCGGGGCGCCCGTGGCCGAGGGGCGCCGGGTGGCGCGGGTGGCCTCGTTCATGCGCCGCCGGGTGGAGTACGTCAACGAGATCGTCCGGCTGGAGCCGGGCAGTGTGCTCGAGATGCGCTCGGTCAAGGCGCCGTTTCCGATGCACATCACCTACACGTTCGAGGACGCGGACGGCGCGACCGTGGTGCGCAACCACGTGCGCGGGGGCGGCGGGATCTTCTCGCTGGGCTCGCCGCTGTTCGCCCCGATGGTGAAGCGCAACGTCCAGAGGGACCTCGAGCGGATGCGCGACGTGCTCGAGCGGCGCTAGGAGCCTGTGCGAGCTGGCGCGCCGCGCCGGCTTCCTGGCCCCGGGCAGGCGGCCCGACGTGTCCTGGGTCGAGCGGCGCGTCGGCCTTCGGCCCGAGGTCTGCTCGCGCACCGGCCGGCGCGTCACCAGGCGGGTGATCGGCTACGAGCTGTTCGTGCGGTTGGTCTGGGCGCTCGGGCGCGACCCGGTCGACCTGGGGGCGTGAGGGCGGTGGCCGACCGTCAGGCCGCTACCGCGACCCCACTGGCATGGAGCACCTGCTCGTCCTGGTGGCCCGCCCGGCGGGCGGCCGGCTGCTGCTCGACCGCTGCGCCGCCCGCGTGCTGGTGGTGGCCGAGCTCACCGAGGCCGAGGGCGAGGAGCATGCCCGCGCCGTGCTGCGCTGCTGGCCGGGCGACCCCGACGCCCCGATCTGCTCGCCGCCCGTGACCGGCTACCTGGCCCGCAGCGCCGAACCGCTGTGCCGGGCGCTGCGCAGCGACGACCTGCGCCCGGCGGCGCCCAGCCAGGCAGACCGGTCAGAGAGGGAGGCGGCGTGACCGGGCAGACGCGCATCATGGTGGTGGGCCGCGACGGGCGTGAGCGCGCCGTCGAGCTCGGCGCCGACGGCCAGGCCGCCCTCTATGCCCGGCTGCTGCACGCCGGCCAGAGAGGGGTGGTGGAGGTGGCCGGCGCCACACGGCTGGGCGACGGGCGGCTGCGCTTCACCGGGAGGCGGCGGGAGGCGGCCGACTACCTGACAGCCGGGCAGGTCCGCTTCTTCGCCGCGCGGGTGGCCCACCACCGCCGTGTCGGTCGCGAGGTGTTCGCCTCGCCGCTGGCGCGCGAGCGGCCCGAGCCGACCAACGACGCGGTCGTGTCCGGCCAGGTGCTCTGGGTCGACCTCGACTCGGTCGGCGAGGACGCGGGCCTGTGCAGGCTCGAGCGGCTGCGCCCGCACCTCGTCGTCGGGTCGGGCGGCGGCCTGCACGGCTACTGGCTCTGCGAGCGCGAGCTGCCGGCGGCGGAGCTCGAGTCCGCCAACCGGCGCCTGGCGGCTCGGCTGCCTCGCGGTGGCCAACCGCGGGCGCATCCTGCGCGTTCCCGGCACGGTCAACGCCCAAGTGCGGCCGAGCCTGCCGCATCCTCAGGATCGACCTGGCGAGGCCGCGGGTCGCCTACCAGCGTCTCGCCTCCTCTCTGCCTGACCCGAGGCCGTCCCGGTCGCCGGGAGCGCGAAACGGCGCGTCGCGCTCGGGCCGTCGCGTCTTCGACCCGGCCGACGGACTGTCGCCGCGCGAGTACTTCGCGCTGCTGTGCGGCGCCGAACCCGACCGGTTCGGCTACCTCCTCTGCCCCCTGCCCGATCACGACGAGGACACGCCGTCTTGCCGGCTCTACGAGGACCACTGGTGGTGCTTCGGCTGCGGGCGGGGTGGAGGGATCTACGACCTCGTGTCGCTCCTCGACGGCGGGCCATGGGGCTCCGGTCTGCGCGGCGATCCGTTCAAGAGAACACGCGACCGCATCGCCGCAGCAACGCGATGAGGGGTAGGCCCGGAGGGGCCACGGAGTGTGGGCGATGCCTCCGTTCGGCAGCTCCTGGCGCTTGTGCTTGCGCGTCACGTTGGTCCGGCAGAGAGGGCAGGTTCCAACGACGGCGGTCACGCAGGCGAAGCAGCCGAGCCGCTCGTCGGCGTCGAGCCCGCGCGAGCCTCGCGGCCCCCGCAAGCTCGCTCGCTCTCGATGCCAAGGAAGAGCGCGGGAAGACCCGGACTGCTCGATCGGCGTTTGGGTAGCTCACCGCGGTTTCGCCGACAGGCCGTCTCGACCCTGGCCTCGGCGTCGACGGCGTCGACGGCGTCGCGTGGATCGCGGCGATCCGGATCGCGCTGCGCTAACTCGCGCGCTCGGTCATTCGGCGATCCTCACCCTGGCGGGGCCCCGAAGGCGGGCCGCCGCCTTGCGGCGGTCGGGGGCCGAGCGGCTGGCGGGGGCGAACGCGCTCCAGGCGAACCAGCCAGCGAAACCGCGCTGCAGCGCTCGCGGGCCGCTCATCGTCAGCTTGCTGGCCCGGATTGCGGCGCCAAGCTCAGCACGTCCCAAGTAGACGCCATAGAGGGTGGCGGTGTCCACCGCGACCTCGAGGTCGACGTCGAAGCCGGGATGCTGGAGGCAGACCGAGACCTCCGAGGGCTCGAGCACCATCCAGTAGCGCTTGGCCGGGTTGCGGAAGCTGAACTGGACCACGGTGCGGTACGCCGGAAGCTCGTCGTGATCGACGTGGCGGGCCATCCAGACGATCAGGAGGTCGGGATCGA
>JBOGXS010000302.1:0-4730 GCA_050693815.1 Thermoleophilaceae bacterium
GTCCCGGCCCGCCGCCCCCGAGGCGTGGTAGCCGCCGCCGAGCAGCGTGGCCACCGCGCTGCTCGGCCGGCGCACGACCGGCATGGCGAACATCGCGGCGGGCGTGAGGGTGAAGTCCGAGTAGCGATCGAACAGGGTGGGGGCGAAGAACCCGGAGCCGGCCGTGATCTCGGTGATCGCCGGCTCCCGGCGCGTGAGGTGGACGCTCCCCGTGCCCCCGCCGTTCACGATCGGGATCGGCACCACCTCGCGCACCGCCTCAACGACGGCCGCGCGGCGCTCGGCGATCTCGGTGGCGGAGCGGCGCTTCATGACGCGGATCAGCGGCGCCTGCACGCGCTTGCCGAGCGGGTGGTCGCCGAGGCCGGCGATGTGGGCCTCGTAGCCCATCAGCGCGGCGAGCTCGAAGCGCGGCCGGGTCGCGACCTCGCGGGCCATGGCCCGGGCCTGCTCGGGTGTGCGGATCGGCGAGCGCTTGGCGCCCACCTTCAGGCGGCCGCCGAGCGGCCACCAGCCGACGTCCAGCTCGATGCAGACGCGGATCGGCCGCGGGCCCGAGGGAGCCGCGCGCTCCACGTAGTCGAGCTGCTCGGCCGAGTCGACCATCACGATCGGCGATCCCTCGCCCTCCAGCCGGGCGAGCTCCGCGAGCGCGCCGCGGTCGACGGTCGGATAGGCGAGCAGCAGGTCGCGGAAGCCGTGCCCGTGCAGCCAGAGCGACTCGCGCAGCGTGAAGGTCATGAGGCCGCGGAAGCCGCCTGGCCGCAAACGCTCGGCTCGGCCGAGCGCGCGCGGATCGTCATCGCGCTCCAGCACCGCTGAGAGCAGCTCCCGGCAGCGCACGGACTTGCTCGCCACCCGGATCGGCGTGCCCCGCGCCCGCGCGAGCATCTCCGCGCCGTTCGACCACATCGCGTCGAGGTCGACGAGGGCGAAGGGGGCCTCGACCCCGGCGAAGATCGACTCGAGCTCCTCGTATGAGCGCTCCCGCGCCCCGGCCTGCGGCGGCGCCGCGGTGGTCGTCACGCAGGCATTATCCCGCCGTGCCTCCGACCGTGCTCGTGCTCGCGGCCGTGACCTCGGTCCAGTTCGGCGCCGCGCTGGCCAAGACGCTGTTCGACGAGATCGGCGCGGGCGGCACGGTCTTCGTCCGGGTCGTGGCGGCGGCGGTGGTGCTTGTCCTGATCTGGAGGCCCCGCATCGGCGGGCGCGACCATCGTGACCTCGCCCTCATCCTCGCCTTCGCCCTGGCGCTGGCCGGGATGAACCTCGCGTTCTACGCGTCGCTGGACCGCATCCCGCTCGGCATCGCGGTCACGTTCGAGTTCGTCGGGCCGCTCGGCGTGGCCGTGTTCGGCTCGCGCACGGCGCTCGACTCGGTCTGGGTCGCGCTGGCCGGCGCCGGCATCCTGCTCCTGTCGGGGCTCGGCGGGGGCGAGCTCGACGCGCTCGGCGTCGCGCTCGCGCTCACGGCCGGCGGCTTCTGGGCGGCCTACATCCTGCTGAGCGTGCGGGTCGGCCGGGCCTTTCCGGGAGGCGCGGGGCTCGCGCTGGCGATGGCCGTGGCCACGCTGCCGCTGGCCCCGGTGGGAATCGCGCAGGCGGGCGGCGAGCTGCTCGTGCCCTCCGTCCTGGCCCTGGGCGCGGCGGTGGGAGTCATGTCCTCGGCGATCCCGTACACGCTCGAGCTGGAGGCCCTACGGCGCATGCCCGCCGGCACGTTCGGCGTGCTCATGAGCCTGGAGCCCGCGGTGGCCGCGCTGGCCGGCCTCGTGGTGCTGGGCGAGGAGCTCGCGGGGCGCGAGGTCGTGGCGATCATGCTCGTGGTGGCGGCCAGCGCCGGGGCCGCCCGCGGCGCGAAGCTGGCGCCTCGGGACGCGTAGGCGGCGCTCGCCCCCAGCTCCGGCGGCTACGCTCCAGCGCGTGCCGGCACGGAGCTTCCGCAGAGGGGTGCTGCTGCTCGCCGTTGGGGCGACGGCGGCGATCGCCCTCCCGACCTCGTCGAGCGCCGCGGCCCGGGACTTCGCGCGGCTCTCGGACGAGCGCACACGCACGCACTCGGCCTCGGTCCTGCGCTCCGTGTGGGTGCGCAAGTCGTCTCGCCGCGCCGCGCGCGAGCTCGCGCGGCTGCGCAGGTTCACCTATCACGGGTCGCCCGAGGTCGTGCTCGTGCTCGGCGTACGGAACGTCGACGGGCGGAGCTGGTCGTACATCCGCTACGCGGGGCTGGGCTCGCGCCGGGGCTGGGTGCCGAGCGGCGCGCTCTCCTCCACGACGGTCCACACCCGGCGGCTCGTGCTCCAGCGCGGACGCATGCGGCTCAAGCTGTACCGCGGGCGGCGCCTGCTCTTCAGCGCGCCGGTGGGCATCGGTGCGCCTGGCTCGCCCACCCCGGCGGGGCGCTACTACGTGCGCGAGCGGCTCGGCCCCTTCCGGAACCGAAACCAGGTCTACGGCGCGCTCGCCTTCGGCATCAGCGCGTACTCCCCGTTCCGGACCGACTGGCCAGGCGGAGGCCAGGTCGGCCTCCACGGCACGAACCAGCCCTCGTTGCTGCCCGGCCGCATCTCCAACGGCTGCATCCGCCTCACCAATGCGAAGGTGCTGCGCCTCGGGCGGCTGCTCAAGGTGGGCACCCCGCTGCTGATCAAGTAGGTCATTTGCGCCAACGGATGGTGGCGCCGCGCCAGACGCGCGCCGGTGCGATTCCGAGGCGCCTCGCGAAGGTAAAAGAGCAAGGCTCACCATCTCCAAGGGAGGTTCTGCGTGTCCGAGCATCTGACCCTCGAGGTCGTGGACGCCGATGCGGCCATCGGCGACACGCGCTCCGGGTTCTTCAAGAAGGTCGCGGGCGGCGGCGCACTCGTGGTCGGCGGCGTGGCGATCGGGGGCCTGCCGAAGCTGGCGGAGGCGGCTCCGTCGGCGAGGCAGGACCGGGCGATCCTCAACTTCGCCCTGCTGCTCGAGTACCTCGAGGCCGCGTTCTACACCGAGGCCGAGAACCAGGGCGTCGCGATCCAGGGCGAGCTTCGCACCTTCGCCGAGGTCGTCGGCGAGCACGAGCGGGCCCACCGCGACTTCCTGATCGACACGCTGGGGGACAACGCGCGCGACGAGCCGACCTTCGACTTCCGCGACACGACCACCGACCCGAACCAGTTCCGCCAGACCGCCCAGGCGCTCGAGGACCTGGGTGTGACGGCCTACCTCGGTCAGGCCACGCGGCTGCGCCGGCGGACGCTCGCGGTGGCCGCCACGATCGCCACGGTCGAGGCGAGGCACGCGTCGTGGATCCGCGACATCAACCGCAAGCTCACGAACAGCGACAGGCCGCTGCCCGCGCCCAGGGCGTTCGACAGGACCCGGACCAAGCGCCAGGTCGAGAACCAGGTCGAGCAGACCGGCTTCGTCCAGTCCTCGTGAGCGCTCCGGTGCACAGGCCCGAAACGGAACAGGAGAATCAGACG
The DNA here is from genome assembly GCA_050693815.1 of Thermoleophilaceae bacterium. Classification (GTDB taxonomy): domain Bacteria; phylum Actinomycetota; class Thermoleophilia; order Solirubrobacterales; family Thermoleophilaceae; genus JACVRW01. The sequence goes on from JBOGXS010000302.1 coordinate 3,468, forward strand.
ATGTCGGAGCTCAGCTATCAGGCGGTGGACCGTGACGGCGCGGTCGGGGAGGCCCTTGCAGGGCTGCCCGAGGGCGACTCGCGCTCGGACTTCCTGCGCAAGTCGGTGGTCATGGGCGGCGCGCTCGCCGGCGGCGGGGCGCTCTTCGCTGCGCTGGCCGAGACCGCTCACGCCCAGTCCCGCGGCGACGTGGCGATCCTGAACTTCGCCCTGACGCTGGAGTACCTCGAGGCCGAGTTCTACAGGGAGGCGGTCCGGAGGGACAGGCTCAGCGGCGACACCCGGCGCTTCGCGCGGGTGGTCGCCCGCCACGAGGCCACCCACGTCCGGACCCTGAAGTCGGTGCTCGGCAGCAGCGCGGTCGGCAAGCCGCGCTTCAACTTCCGCGGCACCACCTCGAACCAGCGCCGGTTCCAGGCGACGGCGCAGGCCCTCGAGGACACCGGCGTGCGGGCCTACCTGGGCCAGGCCGCGAACCTCGACTCGGACGACCTGGTCACCGCGGCGGGCACGATCGTGACGGTCGAGGCGCGCCACGCGGCGTGGATCCGGCACATCCGGGGCGAGTCGCCGGCGCCGCGCGCGTTCGACGATCCCGCGACGAAGCGGCAGATCCTCAGGATCGTGGGGAGGACCCGCTTCATCGTGCCGGCCCGCCGGCAGCGGCCGAGGCGTCGGCGGCGCGCGCCCAGCTTCACCGGATAGCGCGAACGATCTGCTCCGCGACCGCGCCGAGCGTCGCGCCACGGAAGTCCGGCGCCGGCACGGTCGCGAGCAGCTCGACCTCCTTGCGCGCCACCCAACCCGTGCGCAGACGCGCCCGGGCGGCGCCGAGCACGTCCCAGCCGTGCGCCGCGACCAGGCAGACCGCTCCGGCCTCGACGCCGGTCCGCTCCACGCCTTTGCGGTACACACGCGCGTCGGGCTTGTAGGCGCCGGCCTCGTCGGCGCCGACCACGAGCTCGAGCCGATCGAGGAGGCCTGCGCCGGAGAGCGCCGACTCCGCCGCTCGCCGAGCGCTGTTCGTGAGCACGCCGACGCTCAGCCCCGCGGCCGCGAGCATCTCGATCGCAGGCGCGGCGTCGTCGAACGGTGGCATGCGCGCCGCGCGCCGCATCGCCTCGTCGAGGCCGCGCAGCTCGTGTCCCGCGGCTCGCGCGCGCCGCTCGAGCGCGGCTTCGAGGTAATCGGGGAAGGCCCGGGAGCTGCCGGTGATGGTGTCGGCCATCGCCTGCATGTCCGCCTCGTCCAGGGCGGCCAGGG
>JBOGXS010000303.1:0-2516 GCA_050693815.1 Thermoleophilaceae bacterium
ACGTGATGGACGGCCATTTCGTGCCCCCGATCTCCATCGGCGCGCTTGTGGTGGACGCGCTGCGCGAGCAGGTGCACGACGCCGGCGGGGTGCTCGACGTGCACCTGATGGTCGAACGGCCCGAGCACCGGGTCGACGAGTTCGTCGCCGCCGGCGCCGACACGATCGCGGTCCACTGGGAGGCCACGCCGCACGTACACTACGCGCTCAAGGCGGTGCGCGACGCCGGCCTGCACGCCGGGCTCGCGATCAACCCAGCCACCCCGCCCGAGGCCGTCGTGGGGCTTGCGGACGCCTTCGACCACCTGCTCTGCATGACCGTGAACCCGGGCTGGGGGGGCCAGCCGTACATCGACACCTCCACGGCGAAGGTGGCGCGCCTTCGGGAGCTCCTCGAGGCCGACACGCCGATCGAGCTGGACGGGGGGATCGACGCGGGCACCGCCGGCCCGGCCGCCCGCGCGGGCGCGACGCTGTTCGTGGCCGGCTCGTCGATCTTCGGTGCGCCGGACCCGGCCGCCGCCTATCGCGAGATCGCACAGGCGGCGGGCGCCGTGTAGCCGCGGTGCCGCCGCGAGAGTCGCCACCCCCTCTCCTGCCGGCACCCCTTCTCGCGCCGCGGTCTACTTCGTGGGCGCCCTGAGGCGAACGAACTCGACGCTCGCGGGCTCGGCGGCGGGGGGCGCCTGAGTGTCAGCGCACGCGGGCCTCGAGCGGTCCGTCGGTGCCGGGCAGGCGGCAGCGCACGATGCCGCTCGCCTCGTCCGCCGGCACCACCTCGTGGGCGTGCGGCGGCAGCGCGCCGTTGTCGGTGTCGCGAAAGGGCCAGCGCTTGCGGGCGCTGACGACCACCTCGCCGGACGCGTCGACGCACTCGAGCCCGACGGTCGGGCCGTCGGCGGCGGCGGAGCCCTCCACGTAGGCGATCACATCCACCTGGTCAGGGCTGAGCGGCTGGAGCTCCACCCGCATCTTCGCCGCCTCCGCCGACTCCCCACCCCCGCCGATCAGAGCCACGGCACCGAGTACGAGCGCGAGCGCCCCGAACACCCCCGCCGCGGCGAGGCGGGTACGCGTTGCGGAGCTGGAGCTCGACTCCTCCACGGTTTCACGTCCCCGGGACCGGGGTATGCCGTTTCTGGGTAGGGTCCTCGCGGGAGGACCGCAGGCTACAGACAGAGATCCAAGCAGGGGGAAGCTCTCAGATGCGACGCATGCTCGTCTTCGCCACGGCGCTCGCCGCGGCACTGGCAACGGCGAGTCCAGCCCTGGCGGGGCACGGGCTCGAGCGGATGCTCGACCACCCGGCGCCGGGTACGGGCGCCACCACGCCCGGCGGGACGGTGAACTCCGGAGGCCCGGGGGCGACCTGGAATCACGTGGCGACCGTGGCCACCGGCAACCCGCATACGGACCTGGACTTCTTCACCCTCGACGGGGAGAGCTATGCGTCCGTCGGCACGCTCGCGGCGGGCCTGAACGCGGGCGGCCAGACGATCGTCAAGCTGACCGAGGACGGCGAGCTCGACTCGACCACCCCGCAGTTCATCACCGGCCACGGCTCCGGCTCCTGCTTCAGCGATCCGCTCCAGGCGCTGGGGCTCCAGCACGACGTGGAGGCGACCCCGAAGGGCCGGGGCACGATCCTGAACACGGCCAACCCGGCGGCGGTAAGGACCACTCCCCAGCTCCTCATCGACGCCACCGACAACCCCGGTCGCTGCCACGACCAGGGCGTGGCGGGCGTGATCGATGCCCCGCAGGGCGGGCTCGAGCTCATCGACATCACGAAGCTCGCCCGGCTCGAGCGCCAGGGCCGCGAGGACGAGTGCACGGCGCTGGCCTTCCTCGGACCGGAGCAGCGCTGCGTCGTCGAGATCGGCCTGACGAGCCACATCGGCGAGTCGCACACGGTCAACGTCGACCCGAAGCGCCCGCACATCGCCTACTCGGTGACCTCGGACGCGGTGAGCGTCTCGGGCGGCCAGCGCGAGAACGAGATCCCGGGCGACAACGACCGCCGCGACCTGGACGGCTTCGAGGTCGTGGACATGTCGTCGTGCATGAACTTCCCGCGCGGCACCAGCGTCGCGGTGAAGCGCGAGCAGTGCCGCCCCGAGGTCTACCGCTACCGGTATCCGACGCTGCAGATGTCGCTGGGCCACACCGTGCAGAACACGGTGTACGGCTGCCACGAGCTCGAGGTCTATCCCGACGACCGGCTGATGTGCGGCAGCGGAGCGGCCGAGATCAGCTTCGACATGTCCGGCGCGTTCGACGACAACGGGACGCCGCGCGACTTCTCGGACGACACGCCCAACGGCGAGCCGCTCGACTGCCGCGTCCGCCCGAGCTCGACGGTCGGCCCGACGCGGACCGACGCGATGGTCACCGACTGCGTGCGGCCGGGCGAGGGCGACACCCCACCGGGCAGCGACCTGCTCGACGTGCCGAACTGGATCGCCGACGGCTCGCCGTCGCTCGAGGGCGTGGAGTACCTCGGCACGATCCATCAC
>JBOGXS010000304.1:0-3470 GCA_050693815.1 Thermoleophilaceae bacterium
CCACACGAGCATCAGCCCCGCGGCATGGGCGGCGGCCAGCGGCAGCAGCATCCCCACGCCGCGCCGGTCCACCAGGCGACCCTGGAACGGCGCGCCGATCGCGCTGCCGAGCGCCAGCGCCCCGGCGCACAGGCCCGCCGCGGCGTAGGAGCCGCTCACCTCGCGCACGTAGAGGAGGATGGCCAGCCCGCTGATCCCGATCGGCAGCCGCCCGATCAGCGTGGCCAGCACGACGAGCGCCACGCCGGGCGTGCGCAGGATCCGGGCGTAGACGCTCACCCCTTGAGGATGCCAACCTTCCCCGCCGTGGAACCGGACGCCGTGGAGATCCGCGTGGTCGCCTGCCTCGTCGAGAAGCAGCGCACGACCCCGGATCAGTATCCGCTCACGCTGAACGCGCTGCGGCTGGCGTGCAACCAGTCCACCAACCGCGATCCGGTGGTCGACTACGACGAGGGCACGATCCGCTCCGCGCTCGACCGGCTCGGCCGCCGGCGCTGGACGACGCTTGCGAGCTGGTCCACCGCGCGCTCGGTCAAGTACAAGCACCTGCTCGACCAGGCGCTGGACCTGTCGCCGGAGCAGCTCGCGCTGGTCACGGTGCTGATGCTGCGCGGACCGCAGACGCCCGGCGAGCTGCGCGCTCGCACCGAGCGCATTCACCACTTCGACTCGAACGACGAGCTCGACGCCGCGCTGCGAGAGCTGGTCGAGCGCGAGCTGGCCGCCCCGCTGGCGCGCCGTCCGGGGGAGCGCGGGCAGCGCTACGCGCACCTGCTCGGCGAGCGTGATGAGGAGGTCGCGGTGGAGGACTTTCCTCCGGACGACGGTCTGGCCGTACGCGTCGAACGGCTCGAGGTCGAGGTCGCCGGGCTGCGCGACGAGCTGCGCTCGCTCCGAGACGAGCTGGGCGCTTGAGCGCGTAGTCGATCCGGCCACTCCGCCGCCGCCGGCCTCACCCATCTGGGGGTAGCGGCCGATTGGCAGCCCATGCTCCCGGTGGCCCAGCGGGACGAGCGGCTCCCTCCTGCCATTCCTCCAGTCGAGCCGAGCCCGAGGTTCGCGGCCCGGGTCGCCAGCGGCATCTTCGCCGGCCAGGCGCTGATCCTCTTCCTGGTCAGGGTGCTGCCCGACCAGGCGCCGCTGTCCTCCGGCCGGCTGGCGATCGCGCTCGCCTGCGGAGCGTGCGCGCTGATCCTCCACCTGGCCGCCGAGCGGATCGGCATGCTCGCCCTGCAGGCGGCCTGCGCCTGCGGCACCCTGCTGGTCTCGCTGCACCTGCTCCTGTCCGCCGAGGGTCCCTCGCTGTCGGACGAGCTGCTCTACATGTGGCTCTCCCTCTTCGCCGCCTACTTCTTCAACGTCCGCCAGGCCGCCGCCCAGCTCGCCCTGATGAGCGGCGCCTACCTGGGCGTGCTCGTGTCGTCGGCGCCCTCCGAGGCGGTGGCCGCCAGCTGGCTCACGCTCGTAGGCGTGATCTTCCCCGCGGCCGGCCTGCTCCGCGCGGTCCGCGACGCGGTGACCGGGCTCGTGCGAAGCCTGGCCGAGGCGGCCCGGACGGACACCCTGACCGGCCTGAAGAACCGCCTCGCTCTCGAGCAGGAGATCCACGTGGAGTTGGAGCGGGCGCTGCGCTCGGAGAGCGAGCTGAGCATCGTGATCGGCGACCTCGACCACTTCAAGGCGGTCAACGACGAGCTGGGCCACCGGGCGGGAGACGAGGCGCTCGTGCGTGTCGGCGAGCTGCTGCACACTAGGCGCCGCTCCGGCGACTCGATCGCGCGCACCGGCGGCGAGGAGTTCACGATCCTGCTGCCCGGCGCCTCCGAGCACGAGGCGTACCTCGTGGCCGAGCGGATGCGGGCCGCCGTGGAGCGCGGGTTCCAGGACGACCCCGTCCCGATCACCTTCAGCTTCGGCGTGGCCACCTATCCGGAGCACGGCCGCACGGCGGACGCGGTGATCGAGGCCGCCGACCAGGCCCTGTACGCGGCCAAGTCGCTTGGCCGCAACCGCTCGGTGATCTTCAACCGCGAGATCTCGGCCGTCTTCGCGCCCGAGCCGGGCGGCCGGGGCGTCGACGAGACCCACCTGGCCACGCTGCTCTCCCTGGCCGAGGCACTCGACCTGCGCGACACCGGCACAGCGGCCCACTCGCGCACCGTGGGGCGCTACTGCGCCCTGATCGCCACCGAGCTCGCGCTGGCGCCCGATCGCGTGCGGCGCATCGAGGTGGCCGGCATCCTGCACGACATCGGCAAGATCGGGCTGCCCGACGCCATCCTCCAGAAGCCCGGCCGGCTGGGCCGCAACGAGCTGTCGGAGATCCGCACGCACCCGGAGATCGGCGCCCAGGTGCTGAGCGGGCGCGGGCTCGAGGACCTGCGCGCATGGGTGCTGTCCCACCACGAGCGCCCCGACGGCAAGGGCTACCCGGCGGGCCTGGCGGACGCGGACATCCCGCTCGAGGCGAAGATCCTCGCGGTCGCCGACGCGTTCGAGGCCATGACCGCCGACCGCGTGTACCGCGAGGGGATGGGGGTCCAGACGGCGCGCTCCGAGCTGCTGCGCTGCGCCGGCACGCAGTTCGACCCGCGCGTGGTGGCCGCGTTCATGGCGGTGCTCGACCGGCTCGAGCCGGCGCCTGCCGACCTGAGCGCCGCGTAGTGCTTCCCGCCGAAAGTACCGTCGATGATCGGGCGAGCCAGGAGCGTGGCTGACAAGCCCGCGAGCGCAGTCGATGCCGGGGGTGTTCCGGCGAAGCCGGAACAAGGGGGCGAAGCCCACTGGTCGGCGAGCATCGCGGGCGCCGTCAGGCGCGCTCCTGGCCGTCCGAGCGCGACGGTAATTGAGGCGGGGAGCACTTAATCTCGGCGGCGTGAAGCCGCTCAAGCGCTCCGTCGCGCTTGTGATCGAGGGGCCGGAGGGCGTCCTGCTCGTGCGCCGGCCCGAGGACGACGAGAGCCTGCCCGGACTGTGGGGGCTGCCCGCCGCGAGCCTGGTCGAGGGCGAGGCCGACGAGGAGGCGGTGCGGCGCGCCGGGCGCGAGAAGCTCGGTGTGGAGGTGCGGCCGCTTCGCCCCCTGGGCGAGGAGCGCGGCGAGCGGCCCGGCTACCGGATCGCGATGCGCGACTGGGCGGTGGAGATCGCCGCCGGCGAGCCACGGGTGCCCCAGCCGGGCGCGGGCACCCAGTACGAGAGCTGGCGCTGGGGCGCGCCCTCCGAGCTCGCGCAGGCCGCGCGGGCCGGCTCGCTATGCGCGCGGGTCCTGCTGCGAGAGCGCCATCTAGGCTGGGAGGAGTGAGCCCCTCCGTCCCCGGCATCCTGGCCCGCGGCCCGTGGGAGGCCGACCACGTCGAGGCCCGCTGGCTGTCGCGGGCCTACGAGCCGCCGGCCGAGGTCACGCGGCTGGCCGACGCCGCCGTCGACGGCCTGCGCGACCGCGGCTCGCCGGCGCACGACGGGCTGGC
>JBOGXS010000305.1:0-11886 GCA_050693815.1 Thermoleophilaceae bacterium
CAGGCTTGCGCCGACAGATGAAGCAGCGCGTCGATTTGACCGACGGCGGCGGTCATGCCGGCTTCCATGCCCGTGGCAAGCGTCTGCTCCATCGCCTCGTCGCTGGCCCACTCCGTGGTGATGGTCATCTGCGTGCCTCCGCCCGCCGCCTCGGAGAGTGCGACGCGGATCACCGCCGTGGGCGTCTCCGGGATCGCGTTGCCGTCGGCGTCCGCGAAGCCGGCGTCGAGCTCGAGGTTGTGCGGCGGGTCGACCGCGCGCACGCGAAACCACCCGCCGTGCCGCTCGCCTTCGGGGCCGGTCATGTAGTAGATGACGGTGCCGCCCGGTGCCAGGTTGTGCTCCGTCACCGTCGCGGGATATGTCGGCGGTCCCCACCAGCGCTCCAGCTGGCGCGGATCGCTCCAGATCTGCCAGACGCGGCCGATCGGCGCGTCGAAGCGCGCGATGATGGTCATGGTTCTGGCGTCTGCTTCCTTGACCACGCTGATCACGGGCATCGGGGTGCTCTTTCTGTCGGATGCGCGAGGACCCGTTCGATGCGGTCGATGCGCTCGCGCCAGAGCGCTTCGAGATCCTCGAGCAGGCGATGGGCGGTCCGTAGCGTCGCGACGTCGCCGCGCACGCGCTGCTCTCGGCCGCGGCGGGTCTTGGTGACGAGCCCCGCGCGCTCGAGCGCTCCGACGTGCTTGTGCACCGCAGCGAAGCTGATCGGATAGTGGCGGGCCAGGTCGGATACCGAGTGCGCGTCGCGCAGCACCACGGCGAGGATGTCGCGGCGGGTGGGGTCGGCCAGCGCATGAAAGAGCGCGTCGGCCCGCTTGGTCTCGACCGTACTTACAACCATTCGGTTATACGTTAGCACGGCGAGTGTGCCAGACGATGCCGTCGGCGAGTTCTGCCGCGCTCACGCGCCGCGTCCAGCCTAGCCGGCGGCTCGCCGGCTTACCGGGTACCCCCCTTCTGGCCGGCGCCAGCCTGTCGTGACTGGCGGCTCGGTCTGGCACAGAAGCGAGAGGCTTGAGATCGACGAGCGGCAGCACCGAAAGCGCAGTCCCGCTGAGGGATCCTTGGGTTCTCGCGGTGATCGCAACACCGGCTCGGTAGGGGGTGTCGGGTAGCTGTCTGGTCTGCCTGATCCTCTTGCGGGACGCGCCACAGGCGTACGAGAAGGACAATTCCCGGACGTGACCGGCGCTCCCGCTCCGATGGGCAAGCAGGCATCTCGGCCACGCCAACGAGACGATCGCTGAGGACGAGCACCGATAGGCCCTCCGGCATCGGAGTTCGCGCTCGCTTCCATGGGAAGGCGAGACTGCGGATGAGCCGCGCTTAGAGCAGGCGGGCGAGTGCCGAAACTCGCGCAAGGGAGCACTCCGCTCGACCTCCTCCGATCGCCGCTGGATCGCGGGCGTAAGGGTTGAGCTGAAGGGGAAGCGCCGCGCGAAGCTACCCGGCTCCGGTGCCGTCGACGTGGGTCTCGCGGGCGGCCGAACCCCTCGAGTGATGGTCGAGGTGTTCCGCGGAAGCGACTCGAAATTGGGACCCAGGCGCGGCGTAAAACGACCCTGCTTGAGGCACCGCAGAGGTGCCCTACGCAGCTGCCTTGCGCGACGAGGGCAACTGCCGAACCTCGACTGCGTGAAAGCGATCATCCGCCTCGCAGCTGAAGCTCTCTCAGGCTGCTCGGGTCCCGAGCACGGCTAAGGGATAGTTTCTAAGCCGCCGTCGCCTCGGCGGCCGCTGTCGTGAACCGCTCGATCGCCTCGCGCGACTCCGGGCGACCGAAGATCTTGAAGCGGGAGAGGTGCGGGATCCGCACCATGAGCGTCCTTCCGCGCGCGGACTCGTAGCGCGCGAGGGAGTAGGTGTAGGCGCCCCAGCCGATCGGCCCCGTCTCGGCCGGTTCGGTCATGCGCATGCCGGCGCTCTCCATCGCCGGAGCCAGCAGCCGCTCGCTCTCAGCGAAGCAGACCATTACTCGCGGCTGAGCGAATGCGAGGAGGTCGCGCCAGAGGCCCTGCGAGAACTCGATCGACTCGCGCCGACTCGCCAGCTGCTGCCAGGACGGAGACCTGAACGGGCAGAAGTGCGCGGCTAGGGTCGTGTCCATGAGTTCGCCGACGCTCAGCGGACGCCGCCAGCGCTTCGCCAGCTCGCCGTACATCCGCAAGACCTGCACCTGCAGCGCGTTGGGCCCGCCGCCCGGCGCCCAGCCTTCGAGCCGGTAGGCGTTCCCCTCCTCCACGCTGAGGATCGGCGGGCCGTACGTCGACCCGGCCGGGTTCAGCCCCACGAATGCGAGGTCGACGTGCGGGGCGAGAGTGCTCGCCGGCGTCGCCATGAAGCGCCAGCCCCACTGGTGCCCCAGGCGCTCGTACGCATCCTCGATGTGAGGGGCAAGCGAATCGATCACTCCTTCAATGTCGGCACGCGGCGTGACCGCCTACAGCCCCTACCGCGGCGGCGAGGCAGCGCGGCATGGGTGCCCGAGCTCAAGAGCAGGTAGGGACCGAGGATGCGGGGCGAGGAGCAGCGAGGCTCGCGCGACGCGCGTTCTGCCTTCGCGTGGATGCGAGCGTGTCCGCGACCGGGCCGCACGCGCTCGCTTGGGACGAGCACCGGTCGTCCGAGGCACGAGGTCTGTGCTCAGACAGACGCTCGGTACCCAGGGCGAGCCGGTAGCCCGGCTTCCCTGGACGGTGTAGGGCCGCGCTGGTATCTGCTGTCCGATCCGAGGAGGTCCCATGACCGAGTTGTCCGTTCTCGACGCGGCGGGCCGGCGTCGCTCGCCGGCGACGTTTCCCGACTACCACGCCGGCCGCGCACCCCGCAACAAGGGTATGGGGTACCCGGCCGACCCGCCGACCGTGGACGAGATCGTGGCGGTCATGCGTCACGCCGCCGATGACCGTCACGGCTTGGCGGGCGCGAGCCATGATCGTCGCCTTGTGGCGCGCCGGCTTGCGCATCCAGGAGGCGCTCGCGCTAGCCGAGCACGATCTCGACCCGCGGCGCGGATCGGTGCTGGTCCGCAACGGAAAGGGCGGCCGTCGGCGCGAGGTCGGCATGGCCCAGTGGGGCTGGGAGTAGCTCCGGCCGTGGTCGAGCGTACGGGCAGAGCTGCCGGTCGGTCCGCTGTTCTGCATCATCGACGGCCCCACCCGCGGGAGGCCGTGGTCGGGTGCCGCCGTTCGCACCGAGTTCCGCCGGCTCGCCGCCGGCGCCTGCGTGAGGCAGCGCTTCGCGCCACACCAGCTGCGCCACGCGCATGCCCTCGAGCTGGCCCGCGAGGGCGTCCCGCTGAACATCATTCAGCGCCAGCTCGGCCAACACGCGAACCTCGGCACCACGTCGATCTACCTTCAGGGGATCGACCCCGAGGAGATCATCGCCACCGTCCACATGCGCCAGGCGCCCATGATGTCGGCAAGCGCCGGACTGCGGCTCTGAACGAACCAGGAACGGGAGCGTCGGGGGCGCTCCCGCTCCGCCCTGGCGGAACGAGCGCGGTCCCGGCTAGCTCCAGACGGTCGCGGCTCGTCCAGGGCAAGCGTCTGGGACCTGGCTGTCGATTCGCATCTCGGAAGCGGGAGTCGCGCGAGTCACTCGCGCCGGAGTCGGTAGAAGCGCGGGTCGGCCTTTCTCACATATCTGGGCGCTCCGGGGGGAACGTTCATGGCCTCCTCATCGATCACCTTCCACTCCGCGAAGGCGGCCTCGATGTCCTCGCGGCTCGCACCGCGCGGGAGCGGCCCTCTACGCCCGGGTGCCCACGCCATCAGGAGCAGGGTGCCACCCGGAGCGGCGGCTGCACCCGCTTCGCGAACCTCCGCCTCGCGCTGCGCATCGCTCAGCTCATCGTGGAAGCACCCAAAGTCCACGAGTAGCTGGAATCCGGAGCCGACGCCCGCGGCGCCCAGCGCCGTTACGTCGCCCTCGATAAGCCGCAGCTCGACTCCGGCTTCCTGCGCCCGTTGCCGGGCTCGGCGCAGAGCTTTAGGAACGAAGTCCACTCCTGTCACCTGCCACCCCCGGGCCGCCAGCTTCACCGCCCAGATCCCGCTGCCGCAACCGAGGTCGAGCACCTGACCGTAGGGCGGCTGGCGTCCCGCCTCCTCCCGGTCGAACAGCGCGGAGATCTGCTCGGCGATCGGAGGCGAGTCCATCTGCTCCCAGGGGGTGAAACCGATCCCGTAGAGCAGCTTGTAGGCAAAGCTCATTGCGTCCTCCTCGGCGTCCCGCGATGCGACCCGAACGTGCGCCTGCCGAGCAAACCTGGTCAGCGCGGCGGTGGGTATCGGAGTATCGCAATGCGCGACAAGCGGACGTTCGGGCGAGCGTGCGCCAGGCGCTCGCCAAAGAACGACGACCGAGAGTCCAGCAAGCCTGCGGGCGGACAGCCTCCTTTCCCATGCGAGCGGGAGGCTTGCGCTTCAGATGCTCAGTCCTGCGCTCGCCGAGATCATCGGTGGTCGTCGGCTGTGGACGGTGTCGATGATCTCGGCGGTGTCGATACCGTCGAGGTAGACCGACGTCACGCCGAGGTCGACGTGTTGGATATGCGGGTGATCGCGGGGACGCGTGAAGCTCGATCACCCGCATGGATCCAGCATTATGTGAGCCCGAAGGGCGAGGTGATCTTCGATCACCCACATAATGGCCGAGTTGGCGTTGGATTACGTTCAGGGGCACGCGCTCACGGGCCATCTCGACTGCGTGCGCGTGGCGCAGCTGGTGCGGGGCGAAGCGTCGCCGTGAGCCGGCCTTCGTTGCGATCCAGCGCAGGTGGTTGCGCGCTGCGGCGGGCGTGCACGGCCTTCCGCGCGTCTGGCCGTCGATCACGCAGAACAGCGTCTCGACCGGCATCTCGACCCGGCGGGCGAGCCACGGCCGCAGCTGCTCGAAGCCAGGCGTCCATGCCGACCTCGCGCCGCTTGCCGGCTTTCCCCTGGCCGACCAGCAGCGAGCCGCGACCCGGGTCGAGATCTGGTTCGGTCAGGGCCATCGCCTCGCCGATTCGGAGGCCTGCCCGTCAAAGCACGACGATCAGAGCCCGCAGGCGTAGCCCGTGGTCTAACTCGCCAGCCTGGCGCATGACGGCGACGATCTCCTCGACCCTCGGCGGATCGGGCGGGTAGCCGAACCCTTGTTGCGCGGCGGCCGCCCTGCGTGAAACCCGGGCAGCGTGGCGGGCGAACGCCGCCGACCCGCAGCATCGAGGACCTGCAGCGTGGACATTGAGACTCCCTCGTCGAAGCAGCTGATGTCGGGCTGCCTACCACGTGCTTCCATCCGAGGTTTCGTATTACAATTCCTCGGTGGAGATCCATCCGTCGGCGAGCAAGCACGGCATCGCCGACGAGGACATCGAACATGCCATGAGACACGCGCTTGCCATCGACGACCAGGACAACGACACCCGCCTCTACCTCGGTGCGGCCCGCAGCGCCGATCTGCTCGAGGTCGTGACGATCGTGCGCGACGACGGCTCCGAGTTGGTGATCCACGCGATGAGAATGCGTCGCAACTACCGGCGGCTGCTCCCGGGAGCCTGACGATGGCGAAGAAGAAGACCCACGGCAGGACCGCCAGCGGCAAGCCGATCACCGAGGAGCTCGTCGAACAGCTCGCCGACAAGGCCGAGGCAGGCTACGACGTCGACGAGACACTCCACCGTCGGGGTGGACGCCCGCCAATCGGCTCGGCCGCCGCTAGCGTCGAGTCCGTCCGGCTCGAGCCCGAGCTGCGCCAAGCGCTCGCCCAGCGAGCCGAGCGGGACCACGAGACCACCTCCTCGGTAATCCGCAAGGCGCTCCGCAAGTACCTCCAAGTCGGCTAACTGCAGCCGAGCCGACAGTCCATCCCCGCAGCAGCGGCTTCCCTTAAGAGCGCTCCTGCATCCATGGGAGAGGAACACTCTGCATTGGTCGCGGTGGGACTTCGTCGCGCTCTTGGAAGGCGCGCAAGCAGCAGGTCCAGCTTGCATGCAAGCAAGAGGGGGTGACCGGGAGACAAACGTTCAGCTCGAGGAACGAGCCGAAAGCGCGAGGCGATCGTCGGCCGAGAGCGGGATGGTCGCCGTAGGAAACCTCTCGCCGCCATCGCAGCGAAGCGGTAAAAAGCGCGTTGTGGCAGATGCTGGGAACGCCGCGCAGCAAACCCCCGTTCGACTGAGCGATGTCCTTGTGCTCGAACGACGGGGCGCAGCGAACCGCTGCCAGTGGCTCCGTGGCAAGCTGTCCGCTCCGTCGAACGCAAATCGGCAGGCCGCCGTGGCAATCGTCGCTGACGCTGCTGTGAAATGGCAATGCCGCGGCGCCGTGCAGCACTACGACGCGTGGCGCGCGGCTGTGGCGGGCACCCAACTCCCGGCTGATGCGGAACGGAAGCTCGTTCCGTTCGTCAGGCCCGCGTTTGGGCTCCCGAGTGATCCTCCTCTAGCTGACCATCTTCAAGGTCACGTTGCGGAGTGCGTCTGGTACATCCTCGCGCGCGAAAACGTGCCCGCTGGTCTCACGCTTCGGACGATCGAGGGGCCGAGCTTCCTCGTTACGACGCCTGGCGGCGACGGGCTCGTCGTGTACCAGCGTGGAGACGACGTCCTGATCTTTCGGCTGTGGGAGATCAAGAAGCACGACAGCACGGGTGGAGTCTCGCGCACCGTGTCCCGCGCTTTGCGGCAGTTAGACGAGAAGGCGGAGGAGTACTTGGCGCAGCTGACGACACTGGCCGGCACCTATGACGCGGACGTGGCGCAACTCTACGCAGCCTTGTCGGACCTGTGGCTGGATCGCGACGAACATGCTGGGGCGGGGGTCGCCGTTTCCACCTCGGATCAATACCTGCCGAGGAGTTGCTTCGGCCGGATGCATACGCGCTTTCCCGAGCTATCGCTCGATCAGTTGGCGGGCTTGGTCGTTGCGCTGGGTGATTTTCCCGCCTTCGCCAGCTCCGTGAGAGATCGGATATGGAGCGCGCTCTAAACCCAGAGGTGCTCGCGCTCGCACTCGGTCAGCGCGATCGGCTGCCGAGTCCCGAGGAACTTCAGCGGCTGCTTGCCCAAGCGGAGGTCAACCTCTTCGTGCATCAGCCGCGACTGCCCGAGGCTGCGCTGGCGGCGGGTTGGTACCTGCACGGGGTGGCGTCGTCGCCAGCCGCCTTCGACCTCTACACGCCTGCGCGCCAGCGACGCGCCTTCCAGGTCAGCGCCCACGTCCTCGATCTCGCGATGCAGGATCGCGGCCGATCCCGCCTCGATCGCTGCCGACTGGCTTTTGGGGCGGCGGTGGGCTATCGCCGAGGAGAGCTTGAGCCGAACGCCATGGCGGTGTTCCGCCGGGCTCGGGCGATCCTGGGAAACGTCGATGAGGCGCTTCTCGACCGCCTCCCGTTTGTGGCCTTCGAGGTCGGGCTGACTTTCCTTGGCTTCGAGACGCGGGGGCTCGCCGATCTCACCCAACGTCTGCGGCGCCAGCTCGGTGAACTGCGGCGCCAGGTCGACCTCGACGACCTTGGTCCGACAATCTTCGGGCCGCTCGAGCAGATTGTGGAGGCCGCTGACCGGATGCGACGGTTCTTGGTCCGCGGCTACGACCAGCGGCTTTCAGAGGCACGCGAACTTCTGCGTGCTGCCGCCAGGCCGCGCGATGGCGGCAATGATCTCGATGCCCGCTGGGTCGCAGCTCACCTTCTGGCTCTCACCGACGATGCCGCTGGCTCGTCTGTCTGGACCGCCCTTCCACCCAGCGTTCCCCCGGCCGTCAAGCAGGCGCTCGTCCTGACTGATCCGCCCGTCGTGACGCTATGGCAGCCGCAGCTGGATCTGTTCAGAGGTGACGGGCCGGACATCCTCGACTCTGAGACGCGCCGCGTGGTCATGTCTCTGCCGACGAGCGCCGGCAAGACCTTGGTGGCACAGATGCTCGCTCTCACACATCTCGCCACGGGGGTTGACAGCGTCTGCTATGTCGCCCCCATGCGCAGCCTGGGACGGGAGGTACGCGATTCGCTCAGAGGCCGACTCCGCGTCGTCCGGAGGGAGCTCGGCTCCGATCTGCCCGACTTCCTCGCCGAGTTCCTTGGGCCGAGTGACATCCCAGACCCGCATGTCGACGTCATGACTCCCGAACGCCTCGGGTTCCTCATGAGGAACGACCTTCAAGGCGTTCTTGATCGGTACGGCATGTTCATCTTCGACGAGGCGCATCTCATTGCGGACGCAACTCGCGGGTTCGATCTCGAGTGGGTGCTCGCGATGCTTCATTGGAAGACCCGCGAGACGAATCACCGGATCGTGCTGCTCTCGGCTGCGCTGGGGAACCGGCTGGAGATCAAACGCTGGGTCGACCCAGACGACGCCGGTCGGCTGTACTGGTCCGAGTGGCGCGGTCCCCGCCGCCTGCATGCCGTCTTTTACACGGACGCTCAGTGGGAGCAGCCGGAGTACGTCGACTTCTCGTCTCCCGGCTGGCCGCAGCGTGTGCTGTACCCGCTTGAGGGCCGCGTTCAGTTACGTCCTGCGGAGGGCCTTGCCGCGCGCGAAGTGAAGCTGGCGGAGCCCGTTGGGACGCTCGCTTTTCGGGTGAACGAGGCGGGAGGCCGAGAGAGCAGCCCGCATGGGTCGAGCACGAAGCAGTACAGGATGAGCGCCCAGATTGCTGTGGCGGTGGGATCCGCCGGCCCTGTGCTGATCGTGGTGTCGACGAGGCCGATGGCCCGGCAAATGGCGCGTGCGATCGCTAGTCATCTCACAGAGTCGCGCGAAACGCGCGAGCTCACAGCATTTGTCAGGGCCCGTCTCGGTGACGAGCATCCCATTGTGCCGCTTCTTCCCTATCGCGTCGCTTATCACCATGCGGGCCTGCCGACGGACGTGCTCGAAGCGCTCGAGCGGTCCCTTCGGGAGGAGCGGCTCCTCTATCTCACTGCTACGACGACCCTCACCGAAGGAGTCAATCTGCCGGTCAGGAGCGTCGTGCTCGCTGAGACGCGGTACCCCGGCCAAGATCCGGCCGCGCAGATACTTGGCGCTCGCCTAATCAACGCCATGGGCCGTGCTGGGCGTGCGACCAAAGAGACCGAAGGCTGGGCCGTCATCTGCAAGCCCGGCACGCCGCGACGTGAGGACTTCGCTCGAATGCGTCCTGCCGACGAAGACCTCACGGTGACTTCGCGCCTCGCTACAGCCGACGCGCTCGAGGCAGTCGCGCGGTTTGAGGAAACCGCCGCAGGCGCGGCCGATGCGGTGTTCGAGCACCATGCCGCGGAGGTCAACGACTTCGTGGCATTTGTCTGGCTTGTGTTGACGAGCTTTGACGAGCTCAACCAGGCCGCATCGGCCACCGACATCGACGCGGCGCTTAGCTCGACGCTCGCATTCGCTCAGCTTGAGCCAGCAGCCCAGCAGCGGTGGAGAGACGCTGCACATCTTGTTCGGGAGGCGTTCCAGTCGTCGGAGCCAACTGCGCGGCGGCGCTGGGCGAGGACCGGAACGTCCATCGCGAGCGCGCGATCGCTGGATGAGATTTCACAGCGAGTTGCGACCATGGCGCAACAGGCGCTGTCCCTGGATCAGCCGATCGACGAGCCGGACGTCGCGCTCGAGGTGCTCCACGATGCCGATGCGTTGAACAGTCTGCTGGCTCTCGAAGAGTCGCCGCGCGCCTGGGGGTTTCGTCCGACGCCGAACGCCCCGCGGAGCATCCATGTGTCACCTCGGGACTTCCTGCGGCTATGGATCTCCGGTGCAGACATCGGGGCGCTCGCAACCGAATTCCTCGCAGGTGTGCAGAGTCGCGAGCTGGCGGTCGAGCAGGTCGTGGATGCGATCTCCGAACATTGCGAGCATTACCTGTCGTGGACTCTCGGCGTGATCGTGGCCATCACAAACGAGCGACTGAGCGACGAGGATGTCGAGCGGAAGCTGTGCGAGAACCTGCCGCTCTACGTTCGCTACGGCGTCGACAGTGCAGAAGCCGTTGAGCTGATCAGTTCCGGCCTGCGCTCAAGGGCGTTCGCCGACCGCGTCGCTGCGGTCGCGCAAGCCGAGGACCTTGAAGATGGCGGTCTGCGCGAGTGGCTTCAGGCCCTCCCGATCGATCGATGGAGAGCGGTGTTCGAGGGAACGCCGGCCGACTTCCTCGACCTCCTTGAGTTCACGCGCACGCGGGGTCGCGCTCTGCTTGGTGCGCTACTCGCCGCTGAGCAGGCAGACGTTCAGGCAGAACTCGATGACTCCGCAACCGACGGCCCGGTGACTGTGCGCTTGGTCGACAGCGACCGCCCACCGCAGCGCTTCGGTGTGTTCCGCGAGGCAGAGCGGGTCGGAGCGGTATCGGCGGCCGCCCACGCGGACGTGGCCGCAGTGATCGACTCGGGGCTTGAGTTCCGCGCGAACGTATTGGAGGGCACCCTCGTGCTCAGCCTGACCGCTGACTCGGCGGCCGCGAATTAGCCAGCAGCGATGAGCGAGAAGCCTCGCGGGCGCTTCGCCCCGGAGGCATTCGGTGGCGCGCCGTCAACTGCGCCCCGCCTGACCGCACTCTCGCGAAATGCCGCGCACTATCGCGTTCGCATTCGGCTCCTGCTGCTCGTCCACGCTAGGCATCTCGGGCTCACGCCCGATCGGTGGCCTTACGAGCGATAAGGGCGGCCAAATGGCGGTGAGTGTCGCCGAGCGGGTTCCTAAGCTGCACAGATGGCCTCTGCTTTCATCAGCTACGCCCACGAGGATCAGGAGTTCATGCTTGCGCTCGCCGAGCAGCTGCAGGGCCAGGAACTCGAGATCCGATACGACCAGGTCGTGCTGCACATCGGCGACTCACTGATCGAGAAGCTCTCTCAGGAGATCGCTGCTGGGGACTTCCTCGTCGCCATCGTTTCCCCGGACTCGGTGAAATCGAACTGGTGTCAGCACGAGCTGGCGTTAGCCGCAACGCAGGGGATCAACGAGCACACGGTGAAGGTGCTCCCAGTCAAGTTCCGGGGTGCCGAGATGCCGCCAATGCTCGCGTCCACCTACTGGGCAGACGCCGATCGCCACGCCGTCGAGACGGTCGCTCGACAGCTTGCGGCCGCGATGGGCGCCCACCTCGAAGGCGCCGATGATGCCGCCGCGGCCCGCCGCGCCGTCGAGGCGCAGGAGGCTGAGGGAGAGCCTGCGCACGCAGAGACTGCCGGAGACGTTGGAGTAGCGCAGATCGAGCAGGTCGCTCAGCGGGCCTGGGATGTATTTCACGCATGGACCGGAGTCTGGGATCGCGGCGGGAACATCAGCGACCTCGATGATCCCCAGCGGAGACTCCGGTGGGCGCTCGAAGCCTTGCCTGAGCGGGTTCGCGGCGCGCTTCCGCTCGTCGCGCACCTCGCCACTTCCGACTGGGGTGGATTCTTCGAGGACTACGAACCCGCTGACGCCGAGACTGAGATCCGGCAGGAGTTGACCGCCGCGCGCACGCGAATCGCGCAAGGACTGCCGGTCAGACGCCGCTGGATGGTCGTCGCCGATCACGGACAGGTATCGGCCGGACGGCGGGACGCCGTTGCCTATCTGTGGGAGGTCCAGCGCGGGCAGGAGACACGGCGGATCACCGTCTACATCAGCGGCACGGCGATGGCATCCGACGACGGTGGCCTACCGGGCAAGGTCGTAGCGGCGAAGAACACACGCGGGCGCAGCGTGCTTAGCACGCTGGTCGGGGTCGACGATCCGCCCCGCGAGGTGATGGCTACGACCGCCGGGATCAGCCTAACCCTCCCGGACTAAGCCCCGAGTTCCGCAGTTTGTGGGCATCTGAGCGCTGATTCTGGGGTGGTTTTGGCTCTGTAGAGCCAAAGCGGGTTTCGCGCGGTCCGGAAACGTGGGCACACGGCTGTGGTGGGTGC
>JBOGXS010000306.1:0-10623 GCA_050693815.1 Thermoleophilaceae bacterium
AGGACATCGCCCACGCTCGCGCCCCGCGCCGCCCCGACGGCGATCGCCACCGGCGCGGTGGGCGCGCTGAGGTGCGCGACTCCGGGCAGGTAGGTGTCGTCGAAGTCGAGCACGTGGCCGGCGGCGCCGGCGAGCGCCACCCGGTCGTCGAGGACGCGCGCCGCCAGGGCGGCGGGCTCTCGCAGCCCCCGCGCAGCGCACGCGAGCCAGTCGAGCAGCGCGACTCGGTAGCCGGCGTCGTCGAGCCGCGACCGGAACGCCGACGCCCCCACCACCTCCGCCCCGAGCTCCCCCACCCGCGCTGCCAGCTCGCGATCCGAGGTGACCACCCGGGGCGGCTGGTGAGAGCGCTCCACCAGGGCGGCGATGTCGTCGTCGGCCGCGTCGCGCCCGGCGCGGGAGGCGAACAGCACCTCGACGCCGGGTCCACCCTCAAGCTCGAACGGGCGTCCGTCGAACACGACCGTCACCGGCTCGCCCAGCCCGCGCAGCTGCTCGACGAGTTCGCGCATGGCACCGGGACGGTCGCGCCACCAGCCCGTCGGGCGCGAGCCGATCACGTTCATGCCGTCGACCAGCCAGCGCGTCATTCGCTCAGGCGCGCGCACCGTGTCGCGAGCAGCCGGCTCGGCCGGATGCGAGCGAATCGCTCTCCTCCCAGAGCCGGCGGCGAGCGTCGGGGTCGTAGGCCTGGGGGTCCGCGGCCGCCTCGCGCGTGCCGTCGAAGATGCGGCCGGTCACGTCGTCGAGCTCGGGATCGGTCACCAGCCGGAGCGTCGCCGCGACGCCCTCCTCTACGTCGCTCTGCACCCGTCCAAGGTTCTCGCGCACCATCTTGGTGTCCATCAGGGTCGCCGGATGGAGGCGGCCTCATCCGCGGCGGCGCATGACGAGCACGATCACGGCCACCAGCAGCACCCCGGCCGCGAGTTGGGCGGCGAGGGAGATGCCGATGCCGTCCTCCGAGGCCGCGTCGCGGATGAGCGCGAACATCAGCGAGGCGCCGAAGAAGACGACCATCGTCCAGAGCAGCGTGTCGCGGTCCACGGGCGGGGACGATAGCCACGCTCCTGCCGGCGCCCGGGGCCTGCGGCCCGGCCGCGCTCTAGTCTCGACGCGGTGAACGAAGTGAACGCCGCACCGCAAGCCAAGCTTGCGCTGCGGCGACGACCCGTGCTCGCCGGCGCCCTCGGTGCCCTCGTGATCGCCTTCTCGGGCATCCTCGTGCGGCTGGCCGAGGTGTCGCCGGTGACGGCGGCGTTCTTCCGCTGCGCGTACGCGCTGCCCGTGCTCGGCCTGCTGGCCTGGATCGAGCGCCGCCGCTACGGCCCGCGCCCGCGCCGCGAGCGGCTGCTCTGCCTGGCGGCCGGGGTCCTCTTCTCCGCCGACCTGATCTGCTGGCACTACTCGATCGAGGCGGTGGGCGCCGGGCTCGCCACGGTGCTCGGGAACGTGCAGGTGGTGCTGGTGGGCGTGCTGGCGTGGGCAGCGCTCGGCGAGCGACCGGAGAACCGGACGCTGGCCAGCATCCCGGTGGTGTTCGTCGGGGTGGTGCTGATCTCGGGGGTGATCGGGGCGGGCGCATACGGCGAGGATCCGCTGCTGGGAGTGGTCTACGGCGTACTGACCGCGATCGCGTACGCGCTCTTCATCCTGATCCTTCGCGAGGCCAACGCCGACCTGCGCCGACCGGCCGGGCCGCTGTTCGACGCCACGCTGGTCGCCGCTTTGCTCTGCGCCGTGGCCGGCGTCCCGATCGGCGATCTCGACCTGGTGCCCGGGATCGAGGCACAGGCCTGGCTGGTGCTGCTGGCGCTCTCCTCGCAGGTGCTGGGCTGGCTGCTGATCTCGGTCTCGCTCCCGCGCCTGCCGGCAGTGGTCACCTCGATCCTGCTGATGCTCCAGCCGGTGAGCACCGTGTTCCTGGGCGCGGTGCTGCTGTCCGAGGCGCCGTCCGCGGTGCAGCTCTCGGGCGTGGCGATCGTGCTGGCCGGGGTGGCGCTGGCCACGCTGAGGCCGCGGGCGCGCGAGCCGGCCGCGGCCTGAGCGTCTTGAGCCGATGGTAGAGTTATGCCATGAGAATTACCATCGATGGCGCGGGTCGCGTCGTGGTTCCCAAGGCCATTCGGGACGAGCTCGGCCTTTGCGCGGGACAGGAGCTCGAGCTGCGCGCTGCAGACGGTGTCTTGGAGATAGAGGTTCCTGCAACCCCCATGCGGCTTGCCACTAGCGGGGGTGAGCTCGTGGCCGAGACGGATCGGCCGATGCCGGAGCTTCCGCCGGATGCGGTTCGCGAGACTCTCGAGCGAGTTCGCCGGTGACGCCGGACTCGAGTGCGATCGTCGCCGCCTTCGGTCCCTGGCACGCACTCCACGGGCGTGCTGTCGAAGCGCTCCGCGAGGTACGCGACCTGGTAGCTCACGCCGAGCTCGAGGCGTACTCGGTGCTGACTCGGCTCCCCGCGCCCTTCCGGGTGGATCCCAACCTGGCCGCCGAGTACTTGTCGAAGCGCTTCGGCGGCTCACGGCTCGCCCTGCCACCGCGGGAGCGTACGCGCTTTGTGGAGCGCATCTCGGGGTTGCGGATCACCGGCGGGCGTGTATACGACGCGCTCATTGCAGCGACGGCGGCGAATCGTGACCTGACGCTCGTCACGTGCGACCGTCGAGCGACGTCGGTCTACGAGAACGTCGGCGTAGGGTACGAATTGCTTTAGGCAGCTTTAGGCACGGATTCGCGGCGCCGATCCCGTGCAAACCCGTGCTAGCTTGGCCGCCTTGGCCATTCGCGGAGCAGGGATGATCGCGCTCGCCGCCGTCGCGGCGGCTCCGGCTTCGGCTTCCGCCGCGCCCCTCGTCGATCCGGTCTCGGCGTCGAGGTCCGTGTCGGTTCCCTCCGGCGCGAGCCGCTCGACCACGCTCACATGTCCCGGCACCGCCGTTGCCCTTCACGGCGCGACGACCGACGACCCCGCCGGCCACTCGGTCCCCCGCTCCGACCCGCAGCGCTGGACGTTCCGCTTCTCGGGCGGCGCCGCCGATCGCCGCGTCCGCGCCGTGCTGCGGTGCGTGCGGCTGAGGCTGCCCGCGGGCGTGAGCGGGGTGCGGCTCAGGGTGGGCACAGTCCGGCTCCCCGGGCTCGACGTGGCCTCGCGCGCCACCCGCCGCGTGTCGCTGAGGTGCCAGCGCGGTCTGGTGCCGACCGGCTGGGGCGTGGCGCATGGCGGTCCCGCGCGGGGTCTCGCCGTCGTCGCGGCCGTCCCCACCCGCCGCGGTTTTGTCTTCGAGCTCCGCAACAGGGGTGGGAGCGCCGTCACGGTCACTCCGCGCATCCGCTGCCTCGACCGCACCGAGCGCGCGGACGACGGCCGGCGGCACTCGTTCCGGACGCGGGTCGCGTCGTTTCGCGACACCGGCTCCTCGGCCCGGCACCGCTGCCGCAGGGGCGAGTACAGCCTGGCGGCCGGCGTGTCGCTCGACAACGTCTTCCTCGAGCTTGCCCGCCCCGTCGGCGCCCGCGGCGGGCGCTGGAGCTTCAGCGGGGGCGAGATCGCGCGGACGAGCCTGATCTGCCTGGCCCGCCGGACGCGCTTTCGCGGATGAGCTAGTGGTGGCTAGAGCGGCGGCGCCGGGCCGGCCTCGTCGCGCTCCTCGATGCCGAAGCTGATCTGGTCGCCCTCGATGTGGGCGTCGAGCGACTTGTCCTCCAGCGCGAGCGAGGCCATCTCGTCGAGGAAGACGTGGGCGCCCTCCTCCTCCAGCACCTCGTCGCCCTCCATCGGAGCAGGGCTCACCGCGAGCTCGAGGCTCGCCTGTGAGCCGTTCTGCTGCGCGATCGAGATGCGCAGGCCGCCCTCGTCGGGCACCTCGGTCGACTCCACGATCGCCCGGATGGCCTCGGCGGCGTTGGATGTGATGGTCAGCATGCTTTGCGACTCCCCGACGCGGGGCCGTGCGAAACACGCCCGGTTAGCATCACGACCCGCATGAACTTCGACCTGACCGACGAGCAGCAGGACATCCAGCGCCTGGTGCGCGACTTCGCCGAGAGCGAGGTCAAGCCGGTGGCCGAGGAGCTCGACCGGGAGAAGCGCTTCCCGTACGAGATCGTCGAGAAGCTCGGCAAGCTCGGCCTAATGGGCATCCCCTATCCCGAGGAGTACGGCGGCGGCGGCGCCGACAACCTCAGCTACGCGATCGCCATCGAGGAGCTCACGCGGGCGGACTCGAGCGTGGCGATCACGGTGGCCGCGCACACGAGCCTGGGCACGTGGCCCGTGTTCGCGTTCGGCTCCGACGAGCAGAAGCAGGAGTGGCTGCCTCGGCTGTGCGCGGGAGAGCGGCTGGGCGCGTTCGGGCTGACCGAGCCGGAGGCGGGCTCCGACGCCGCCAACACCCGTACCCGGGCGGTTCGCGACGACGGCGAGTGGGTCGTCAACGGCGCGAAGCAGTTCATCACGAACTCGGGGACGGACATCAGCGGATTCGTGACGATCACCGCGCGCACGGGCGAGGACGAGATCTCGAACCTGCTCGTGCCCAACGGCACGCCGGGCTACGAGATCGGCGAGCCGTACCGAAAGATGGGCTGGAACGCGTCGGACACGCGGCCGCTCTCGTTCGAGGACTGCCGCGTGCCGGAGGAGAACCTGGTCGGCCCGCCCGGGCAGGGGTTCAAGCAGTTCCTGCAGACGCTGGACGGGGGGCGGATCGGCGTGTCGGCGATGGGAGTGGGCCTGGCGCAGGGCGCTTTGGACGAGGCGCTGGCGTACGCCCGCGAGCGGGTTGCGTTCGGCCAGCCGATCGGGAAGTACCAGGCGATCCAGACCAAGCTCGCCGACATGGCCACGGAGATTGAGGCCGCCCGCCTGCTCACGTACAAGGCTGCGCTCGAGAAGGACGCCGGAAGGTCGTTCTCGCTGACGGCGGCGAAGGCAAAGCTGAAGACCGGCCGGCTGGCCGTGCGGGCGACCGAGGAGGCGGTCCAGATCCACGGCGGCTACGGCTACATCGAGGAGTACCCGGTCTGCCGCTTCTACCGCGACGCCAAGATCCTCACCATCGGCGAGGGGACCGATGAGGTGCAGCAGATGGTGATCGCGCGGGGATTGGGGTGCTGAGGGGAGCGCCCCGCAGCGAGCGCCTCAGCCCGTTAGCGGCAGGCGTTCGAGATCGGCGATGTCCTGAGCCCCACGCCTGGCCTCCTTCATGCGGCGCAGGTGCTCCAGCGAGCAGACACGCACCGGAACACCGAGAAGGTCGCTCGTTATCGCGTCGCGCTCGAGCTCGGCGTACCCCGGAACCCCGGGCACCCGCTGCACGATGTCGAGCGGGCCGTGCCGGGTGTCGAGCGTCATGCTTTGCCCTCGGCGCAGCGGCGTGACGTCCCTCGCCGGCGTGAACGAGCGGCCGCCCGCAAGCGGAAGGGTGGCGTCCAGCGCGACCAGCCCATTCCCGAGACGACGCAGGTTCTCCGCGGTCGGGTCCGGCACCACGTCAAGGTCCTCGGTTGCGCGCACGTAGCCGTGAGCGCCGACCGCCACACCGCCGATCAGCACGAACGCCACGCCGTGCCGGTCGAGTGAGCTCAGCAAGGCCCGCAGGTCGAGCGGAGTCACCGGCGCCTGGCGGCGCCCGATATCGCGGTCAGCTGCTTACAGAGCTCGTGAACGCGGGCGAGCCGTTCGCTCATCGGGAGCTGCCGGTCGCGCTCCAAGCGCCGACGTGCAGCCTCATCGAGACTCGCTCCGTGACGTCGCCGGTCGCTGTCCGCGTTCGCGGCCATGGAGCAACGATACGCCGCTCCGCCGACGCCAACACTTGCCCGGCCCCGGCGAAAGGCGTAGGTTCGGCATCTACTCAGCGGTGCCAATCGAAGGAGGTTCTCCCATGGCTGACTCCGGGCTGTTCATCGGCTGGGGCGAGGTCGTGCGCGGGCGTGAGGAGCGGGCGCTCGAGGTCTTCAACGAGACCGTCGAGTACTACGGGCAGCTTCAGCAGGACGGTCGGATCGAGAGCTTCGAGCCGTGCCTGCTCGATCCGCACGGCGGCGATCTCGCCGGCTTCATCCTCCTGCGCGGCAGCTCCGAGCAGATGGACTCGCTCCATCACGACGAGGAGTTCCAGCGCCGCCTCACGCGTGCGAGCTTCATCGTCGACAAGCTCGGGATCATCCACGCCTACATGGGCGAGGAGCTCGGGCGGCAGATGGCTCGCTACCAGGCCGAGGTCGGGGCGCTGGTCTGAGGCTGGGGCCGAGCTGGTCCAAAGCCGAGGCTAAGGTGCGCCGCCCATGCGGCGCACCCTCGCCCTCTGGCTGCTGCTCTTCGGCGTCTACGCGGCCACCCTCGGTCTCGACGCCTTCGGGGACTCCGACTACGGCGGTGACGAGCCGCACTACCTGCTGGCGGCGGAGTCGCTGCTCGACGACCAGGACGTCGACGTCAAGGACGAGTACGCCGCGCGGGCCTACGACGACTTCTATCCCTACGACCTCAACAGGCACGGCAGCGAGACCGACGGCCGCCTGAACGAGCCGCACGGGGTCGGCTTCCCGCTTCTGATCCTGCCCGCCTACGCGGTCGGCGAGGCTGTCGATGCGGGCGAAGGCGGGGCCCTGGCCGTCGAGCTCTTCCTCGCCGCCGTCGCCGCCCTGGCTCTCGCCCTCGCCTACCGCCTCGCGCTGCGCGTGGTCCCCGACCCCTGGGCGCTCTGGGCCGCGCTGGCCGTCGGCCTCAGCCCCCCCTTCCTCGCCTACGGCAGCGCCGTCTACCCCGAGCTCGGCGCCGGGGCGGCGCTGGCCGGCGCCGCGCTGCTCGCCGTGCGGCTCGACTCGAAGCCCGGCTGGCGCGCCGCCTTCGGCTGCTTCGCCCTGCTCGGCGCGCTGCCCTGGCTCGGCACCAAGTTCGTGCTACCCGGCCTCGTGATCGGCGCCTTCGCCGCCCGGACGCTGTGGCGCTCCCGCCAGCGCACGCTCGCGGTCGGCTCGGTGGAGCTGTCGCTCTTCAGCGTCGCCCTCTACGTGGGCATCAACGAGGCGCTCTACGGCGGCCCCACGCCCTACTCGGCCGATGTCGAGGGCCAGACCGCTACCGACGCCTCCTTCCCCGCCGGCTACCTCGACCGCGCCTACCGCCTGGTCGCTCTCTTCCTCGACCGCGAGTACGGGCTGCTGCGCTGGGCGCCGCTGTTCGCGCTCGTCTTCGTCGGGCTCTGGTGGCTCTGGCGCTCCTTGCGCGACCGCCTGGCGCGCGCCGTTCCCGGGCTGCGGGAGATCGAGCTGACCGCCGGCCTGTGCGCCGCCGCGCTCGGCGCCCAGCTGGTCGTCGCCGGCCTGCTGGCGCCGACGATGTTCGGCTTCTGGTTTCCGCCCCGGCACCTGCTGGCGTCGCTGCCGCTGGCCGTGCCGCTCGTGGCATGGGGCCTGCGCCATGCTCCCCGGGCCGGCGCCGCGCTGGGGGCGCTGACGGTGGCCGCGTCGGTATGGCTCTACGTCCACGTGCGCTGGGCGGGCGGCTCCTTCGTGACCGAGCGGCCCGACGCCCCGTTCGGCCCGCTCGAGGACGCCTTCCCGTACTTCGGCACCGACGGCGGCTGGGCGTACTGGCTGGCGGGGGCGATCGGCCTGGCGCTGGCGGCCCTGGTCCTGCGCGAGGTGCGGTCCGGCGCGCGCGCCCGTGTCTAGTACGCGCGGCCGGGAAGTTCCGTCGGGAATCGGCGAGCGACTGGGCGCGGCTGGCAAGTCCGGTGGACGGAGTCGATATCTGCTCGCCTTCCGGAAGGCGGCCGATACGAGCACCGCGCTGGAAGCGCTGCTGGAACGGGCCGGCGAACACAATGCAGTTCGAGTTCGAGCCCTCGGACATGGACTGGTACTACGCCGAGCACCGTGCGGCTGTGTAATTCCAGCTCTTCAGGCTCCCGCCGGACAGCTGGCCCAGCACAATTCGGGACGCTGGTTGGCGCGTAGACCTCGAACTCATCGCCTCCGCTGATGACGGTTGGTGGGAGGAGGCCACCGGGGAGCCGCACTCGGCGCCGGACTCACGCTCGACGAAGGTCTCTACGAGGCACTGGCCTCAGATTCCGAATGGGCGGCACGGCGCCGCGACGTCGGGCTCGGGTTGATGCCCTACCACGAGTGCGCCCGCATCTACCGCACCTGGCCTCTAACCGCGCTCATTGCGGCCGGCGAGACCCTCGATGAGCAGGCGCAAGCGCTCGCATCCTGGGCGCGCGAGAGCTTCGTGCTCGCACTCGAACACGGTTCCGGCGAGGGGTTCGAGGCGCCGTCGCGGAATGCCGAGGCGTCGGCGACGGGCGCAAGGGCGAGATGGGAGACGCGAGCGAAGGCCTGAGCGTCGAGAGCAAAACAGGCCTACGGACCAACACTCAAGTCCAGACCCCCTGAAGGCGTGGCCATGCTCTTCTCGACGTTTCCAACGAGGTCGAGCAGCTCGGCGCACTCCCATAGCCGGCCCCACTTCTTCTCGTTGAGCCTGTTGAGGATGCCACTCTCTTCAAGCTGCCGAAGGGCCGCACCCGCTGCGACGTGAGACTTGCCGGTGAGTTGCTGAGCGACGGGGACGTCGATGACGGGCTGTGCGGGCAGCGCGCTGACAAGCTCTCGGACCGCCGAGTCCTTGCGTGGCTGGCCGAGACGCTCAAGCCAGGCCGTCTGGCGTTCCTCGATGGCCTCGGCGAGGCGTTCGGCCTCTTCGGCTGCCCTCGCGGCGGCGTCCGCGAAGCGCTCGCACCACAGGCTGACCTTGCCCTGGCTGTAGGCGCCGAGGCCGCCGACGTATGCCTTCGGCGTGGCGGCGAGCACCAGGCTGATGGGGGGAAAGTAGTTCTCAATCTCGCCGCGACGCCGCAACACCGTGTAGATGAGCGCTCGCCCGGTGCGACCGTTCCCGTCCGCGAAGGGGTGGATGTTCTCGAACTGCGCGTGGGCGATGGCGGCCTGGGCGATGGGAGCGAGGTCGTCTCGCTCGATGAACTCGCAAAGGTCCTCCAGCAACCCGAGGACCTGCTCATGCGGAGGAGGCACGTAGGTCGCGCCTACGGGGGCGTAGTCGTTGCCGCCAATCCAGTTCTGCTTGTCTCGGACCAGACCCGCGATGTCGGCGTCCTCGGTAAAGCGCAGCAGCGCGCGATGGATGTCCTCAATATCCGCGACCGTGAAGCCCGAGTTCCGCAAGGTGCCGGCTCGCGCGCCGAGTTCGATGGCCCGCTCCATGGCCTCGACATTGCCGAGCACCTCCGTCGCGCGATGGTCTCTGCGCCCTTTGTTTCCTTGGTAGGCCGCCCGGGCGAGGCGCTTGTGGGAGACGCGAACACCCTCGATGCGCGACGAAGCCATACTTTCCGAGCGCAGCAGGTTGCGCGCGAGCGCGCCGAGCGTCGCGACGCGCGGAGGTGTGCTGTCGAGACGCTCCGAGGCTCGCGCAGCGTCGGCGACGGCCTTGACCGCTTCTCCGCCCAGCGGAAACGCCCGCCGAGCGATGGGGTCGGGGAGAAACACGCGGTAGAGCCCACCGCGCTGGCCCTTATGACCGTAGGCACCCGGGTCAGCAGGCCAAAATCGCTCCTCGTGGTGCCCGAGGGGCGGTGGCGGGTCAAGCGCTTCAATCTGCCTCGACATCTCGATCCTTTCAAAGTCGGTATCGCTTTGAAAGGATAGTTCACGTTCCTTACGAAGTCGGCGAGACTGCGAAAGGTTCCCGTCCGCCGCCCCATGTTGGCCTCTTGCGCGCCCCATAGCTGAATTGTGCGCTACAACCGGACGGCCGGTCAGTCTTTTCGTCGCCACTGAGACTGGCTCGGGCACCACACCCGCTTCGTGTCGTCGACCAGGTCCTTAGGTCCGGCTGGGCGTCGGCACACGCCGCTCGAGCGGGGTGCCGGGGGCGGCCGCGGGCGCCGCCCGCGCTCTGCGCGCCTCGAGCCACTCGCGCCAGACCACCGGGGCCACGCGGGCCAGGTACTCCGGATAGCGCACGAAGGAGCGTCCCGTCGTGCGACGACGGTAGGAGACCGGCACCTCGACCGCGTCGATGCCCGCGCCCCACAGCGAGATCGTGAGCACCTGGGCGTAGTTGTAGTCGTGCCGGATCCGGGCGGCGGCGAGCGCGCGCGCCGAGAAGGCGCGGTAGCCGGCCTGGCCGTCGCTGACGACCGTGTGCAGCAGCGTTCCGAGCAGGGCGCTGGCGGCGCGATTGGCGAGCGTGCGGTGCCGGCTCATGCCGGCGCGCGGGCGGCCGAGGAAGCGGGAGCCGGTCACGTAGTCGGCGCGCCCGCGGGCGACCGGCTCGAGCACGGTGTCGAAATCGGCAGGGTCGTACTCGCCGTCGCCGTCGAGGTAGACCGCCGCGGCGTAGCCCTCCTCGCGAGCCAGCTCGAGTCCGGTGCGCACGGCGGCGCCCAGCCCGCGTGACCGCTCGTGCGCGACCACTCGGGCGCCGTACTCGCGGGCGATGTGGGGAGTGGCGTCGCGCGAGCCGTCGTCCACCACGAGCAGGTCGACCTGCATGCCGCAGGCCTCGCGCGGCAGGCCGGCCAGGACGGCGTCGATGGCCGCCTCCTCGTCGCAGACGGGGAGGATGGCCAGGCAGCGGTCGGAGGC
>JBOGXS010000307.1:0-4743 GCA_050693815.1 Thermoleophilaceae bacterium
ACCCTCGCGAGAACTGCTGGCGGATGTTGCGCGAGCGATAGAGGTCCTTTCCGATCAGGCTCTCGCGGACCACCCCGTCGTAGGCCTCGAAGTTGACCGAGTCCCGCTTGAGCGCCTCCACGATCGCCTCCGCCGCGTACATCCCGGCGTGGATCGCGTAGTGGAGGCCCTTCAGCTCCGGCACGTTGACCATGGCGGCGCCGTCCCCCGCGATCACCATCCCGGGCACGGCGAGCTTGCGCGGCAGCGACCAGTAGCCCCCCGAGGGGATCGTCTTCGCCCCCCAAGCGACGCGCTTGCCGCCGTCGAGGATCTTCTTGACGAAGGGATGGGTCTTGAGCAGCTGGAGGGCGTCGTGGCAGGAGAAGGTCGCGTCCGTGTAGTCGAGCCCGACCACGAACCCGACGCAGACCTTGTCCTCCCCCATCGGGTAGATGAAGCTGCCGCCGAATTCGTTGTACTTGGCGCCCTTGCGCAGCGGCCAGCCCATCGTGTGGATCACGCGGTCCAGGGGTTTCGTCACCTCCCAGACCTCCTTCACCCCCAGCTCCCAGCGCTGCGGCAGCAGCCCCTGGAGCTCGAAGTAGTCGATCGCGGCGCCGGTGAGGTGGCCCTGCGTGCCCTCGGCGAGGACGGTGGCCTTGGCGATCACGTCCGAGCCCGGCTCGAAGTTGCCGAGCTCCTCGCCCTCGCGGCCGCGCCCCTTGTCGCCCGAGCGGACGCCGACGACGATCCGGTCCTGGACCAGGAGCTTCGAAGCCGCGGTCTCGGTGAGCAGGTAGGCGCCCGCCTCCTCGGCCTTCTCGCCGAGGAAGCGCCCGAGCTTGGCGATCGAGGTGACGTAGTTGCCGTGGTTGCGGAAATTCGGCATCGCCGGGAGGGGAACCGGCAGGGCCCGGCTCTTGGTGAGGAAGTAGACGCCCTCCTTCTCCACCTGCTGATAGACGGGCCACTCGGAGGGATCGAGGTCGGGGAACAGCTCCCGCATCGCCGAGGGGCGCATGTTGGCGCCGGAGAGGAGGTGCGCCCCCGGCGTCTTGCCCTTCTCGATCACGGCGACCGGGACCTCGCCGAGCGACTCGGCCAGCTCCGGCTCGCCCTCGAGCAGCTGCATCACGCGGATCGCGCAGGCGAGCCCGGCCGGCCCGCCGCCGACGATCGCCACACCGACCTCGATGCGGTCGTCCTCGGCGTCGGTCGGGGGGCCGACGTATTCGTCCGCCGGCTGAACCTGCGGCGGGAACTGCGACGGTGCGACGGGCATCAGCCGCCCTTCTTGGCCTTGACCGCCTCGGTCAGCTTCGGCAGGATCTTGTGGAGATCGCCGACGACCCCCAGATCACAGAACTCGAAGATCGGCGCGTTCGGGTCCTTGTTGATCGCCAGGATGTTCTCCGAGCTCTGCATCCCGACCTTGTGCTGGATCGCGCCGGAGATGCCCGCCGCGAGGTAGAGCTTCGGGGCGACCGTCTTCCCGGTCTGGCCGATCTGCGCCGAGTACGAGTACCAGCCCGCGTCGACCACCGCGCGGGTGGCCGCCACCGCGCCGCCGAGCGCTTCGGCGAGCGCCTCGGCCAGCTCGAAGCCCTCGGCCTTGCCGAGCCCGCGGCCACCGGCCACGAGGATCTCGGCGTCCTCGATGTTCACGTCCGCGCCGCGCTGCTCGCCGCGCTCGACCATGACGGCCTTGGTCGAGTGCTCCTCGAGCTTGACGTCCACGTCGACCACCTCGGCCGCGCCGTCGCCGCTCTCCGTGGCGTCGAACGCGTTGAGGCGGCCGATGATGATGCCCGGCTCGGCGGTGTAGCCCACGTCGACGATCGCGGAGTCCTGCAGGATGGGGCGCTCTGCCACGAGCTTGCCGTCCTGCGCCTTGACCGCGGTGACCTCCATGGTCACGCCCGCGCCGAGGCGCGCGGTCAGGCCCGCGCCGATCTCGAAGCCGAGCAGGCCTCCGCCGAACAGGGCGTACTTGAAGCCGTTCTCGTCGATGACCTTGGCCATCACGTCGACGACCGGCTGGGCGAGGCCCTCCGGCCCCCTGGCGCGGTACACCTTCGACGCGCCGTAGCCGCCGAGCGAGGCGCACAGGTCGTCGGTGAGGTCGTCGCCCTCGCCGACCACGACGGCGGCGCACTCGCCGCCCAGCTCCTTGGCCAGCCTGGCGCCCTCGGACACAGCGCCGAGCGAGTTCTTGTTGAACTCGCCCTGGTAGTGGAGTGCGTAGACGAGGATGCTCATGTGATGTTCCTTTCGCGGCCAGCGTGCCCGTGGGGGCGCGCCAGGCCAAGCAGATCAAGGACGCAGGGTGAGTGCGGGCATGGAATGCCCGGACGAAGATATGCGCCGGCCTGGCGTGCCATCCACGGGTGCGCTGGTCGCGGAAGGGACATCAGGCAAGGAGCTTCCTTTCCTCGAGCCAGGCCACGACCCTCTCGACGGTCTCGTTCGTGTCCTCGTCCTCGATGATCTCGCCCGGCTCCTTCTCCGCCGGCGGGTTGACGGCGAGCACCTCGGTGCGCGAGCCCTGCCCGCCCACGCGGTCGGACTCGATCCCCACGTCGCCGGCCGACTTCGTGTCGAGCGGCTTCTTCTTCGCGCCCATGATCGCCTTGAGCGACGGGTAGCGCGGCTCGTTGATGGCGTCGCCGACCGAGATCACCGCCGGCAGCTGGACCTCGACCGTGTCGTAGCCGTACTCGGCCTGGCGCTCGCAGCGCAGCTTGCCGCCCTCGGCGTCCATCTTGATGACCTGGGTGAGCGAGGGCATCTTGAGGTGGTCGGCCACGACCGCGCCGATCGTGTAGCACTCGCCGTCGTCCGACTGCTGGCCGAGCAGCACGAGGTCGGGCGACTCGGACTCGAGCACCCGGGCGAGCGCGTAGCCGGTGGCGCAGACGTCGGACCCGGCCAGCGCGTCGTCGGTCAGGTGGACCGAGCGGTCCGCGCCGAGCGACACCGCCTTGTGCAGGGCCCGGAAGGCCGACTCGGGGCCCATCGTCACGGCCACGATCTCGTCCACGTCGACGGCGCCGCCCTCGCGAACCTGCATGGCGGCCTCGATGGCGTGGGTGTCGAACGGGTTCAGGTTCTTCTCGCCCGATCGGTCGAGGCGCTTGGAGCCCTGGTCCATGCGCTTCTCGACCGCCGCGTCGGGCACCTCTTTCACGAGGACGCAGATCTTCACGGAAGCTTTCTCCTTCGTTCTCCTGAGCGGGCGCGCGACGCGCAGGCCCGCGGGCGGCGGACGATTCTACCTACCCCGTTGACTGACGGGTCAATCGCAAAGTGCAAGCCCCCTTTCCGCGTGTATGACGGGGAAGGGGGCTTGAAGCCCCCTTTCCCGCGTGTATGACGGGGAAGGGGGCCCGCAGTGGCCCGGCCGGGGTGTGGCTACGCTGCCGCCGGCGCCGGAAGCGCCCCGACCTCGCGCGGCTCGACCTCGATCTCCTCCCGCTCGATGTCGCGCTCGCGGACCAGCCAGAGCGCCACCACGGCGCCCGCGATGGAGAGGATCCCGCCCAGCATGATGATGTCGTTCAGGCCGGCCAGGAATCCCTCCCGGGCGGCGCCGGCCACGCTCTCGCGCGAGCCCGCGGGCACCGAGGCGAGGGCCGTGTCGAGGTTGCCCGAGGACACGGCCTCGACCAGCTGCCGGGGCCGCTCGCCGGTCGCCGCCGGCGTGCCGGCCGCCAGGCGCTCGACCTCGTTCGCGCCACGCCCGAGGAAGACCGCTCCCCACGCGGCTATGCCCACGGCGATGCCGACCTGGCGGAACGTGTCGTTGATCCCAGCGGCCATGCCGCTCTGCTCCTTGGGCACGACCGCCACGGCCACGTCTGCGATCACCGGGTTGATCAGGCCCACGCCCGCGCCGGACAGCAGGAAGCCGCCAAGCAGCGCGGTCCAGTCGTCGGTCGGGTCGAGCCCGCCGGTGATCAGCAGGCCCGCGCCGGTCAGCCCGGTCGTAGAGCTCGCGGTTGTCGCCGTGGTTGTCGGCCACGTACGACCAGTGGTCGTCGCGCACGAAGAAGCGGCTGAAGTAGCCGCCGTAGGCGAAGGGACGCCGGCCGGCTCGTCTCCGTCGAGCAGCGGCGAGAGGTCGACCCGAGGAGCTCGCCGGCGACGAGGAGATCGAGCAGGCCGACGAGCCGAGCGCGGCGGCGCCCGCGGCTCCGACGAAGCCTCGGCGAGAGAGGCGGGGCGGCATCAGGCCGGGACGGCCTGCTTGATGTAGTCGATGATTCCCTGGACCGGGGCACCGGGGGTGAAGACCTCGGCCACGCCGAGCTCCTTGAGCCCCGGGATGTCGTCGCCCGGGATCGTGCCCCCCACGACCAGCACCACGTCCTCGGCGCCCTCGCCCTTGAGCAGCTCGGCGATCCGGGGCACGAGCGTCATGTGGGCGCCGGAGAGGATCGACAGGCCGACCGCGTCGGCGTCCTCCTGGAGCACGGTCTCGACGATCTGCTCGGGCGTCTGGTGGAGGCCCGTGTAGATCACCTCCATGCCGGCGTCGCGCAGCGCGCGGGCGATGATCTTGGCCCCCCGGTCGTGCCCGTCGAGGCCCGGCTTGGCCACGACCACTCGGATCTTCCGGCTGTTCACGCGCGGGAGATTAGTGAGCGGCGGGCGTGCTGCGCCGCAACCAGGCACCCAGCGCGAGCGTCGCCAGCCCGAGCACGGCCAGCCCACCGGCGTCCACGCCCGTGGCCGGGAGGGCGGGGCCGCCGGAGTCTGCGC
>JBOGXS010000308.1:0-9084 GCA_050693815.1 Thermoleophilaceae bacterium
CCGCTGCACGATCTGGTCCCCGGCCCGCTCGTTCACGCTCCAGGGCGACGCCGGCCCGAACGCCGTCCGCCTGCGGGCGCGCGGCCTGCGACCCGGCCGCCACCGCCTGCTGCTCCGCGCCGTGGACGCGGTGGGCAACGAATCGGTGCGCCGCTCGCTGCGGCTGCGCGTGGTGCGGCTGAAGCGGCGCCGCCGATAGCCGACGCGGCTAAAAGTGCACGCCGCGCATGAGGTACGCCATCGCCACGGCCTCGCTCGACATCTCCTCGTCCTCGCCCTTCTTGTCCGCCGCCGGCTCTGCCTTGGCGGGCTTGCCGTCCTTGCCGTCGCCCTTCGAGGCCTTCGAGTCCGGGAACAGGTTGTAGGCCGTGTTCAGCACGATGTCGACCGTCTTCGGCGAGACCGCGTAGAGCACCTCGCCGAACGTGCCCAGCCGTGAGGCCTTCCGCTTCGGCTTGTCGATCATCGCGTCGCAGAGCATCTGCGCGGCCTCGTCCGGCGTGAGCGTGGGGAAGGCCTTGTAGATGTCCGTGGGCGCGATCATCGGAGTGCGCACGAGCGGCATGTAGACCGTCGTGAACCTCACGTTGTCCCCGACGCACTCAGGCGCCACGCAGCGCGAGAAGGCGTCGAGCGCCGCCTTCGAGGCCACGTAGGCGGAGAAGCGCGGCGTGTTCGTCTGCACGCCGATCGACGAGACGTTGACGATGTGCCCCGACTTGCGCTCCCGCATCCCCGGCAGGAACGCCAGGATCAGCTTCAAGGCGCCGAAGTAGTTCAGCCGCATGGTGCGCTCGTAGTCGTGGAAGCGGTCGTAGGAGCGAGCCACCGAGCGGCGGATCGAGCGGCCGGCGTTGTTGACGAGGACGTCGATCCCGCCGTGCTGGTCGAGGACCTCCTGGGCGAGCCGGTCGATGTCGTCGAGCTCGGCCAGGTCGCAGGGGTGCACGTGCGCCGTGCCGCCCGCCTCCTCGACTCGGCTCGCCACCTCCTCGAGCTTCTCGCGCGTGCGTGAGACGAGCAGCACCTCGCCGCCCGCCTCGCCGATCTTCAAGGCGGTCTCCAGCCCGATCCCGCTCGACGCGCCGGTGATGAGGATCTTCTTGCCCTTGATCGAGCTGCTCAGCGAGCGCTCGCGGAACAGGTCCGGGTCGAGGTTGCGCTCCCAGTAGTCCCACAGCCGCGGCGCATAGGTCGCCAGCGGCGGCACCGCGATGCCGGTGCCGGTGAGGGCGCGCTGGGTGTCGCGCGCGTCGAAGGTGCAGCGGAAGTCGCGGTTCTCCATCGCCGCCGGCGGGATGTCGAGGTCGTGGTAGAGCTGGCTGCGGATCCGCTTGACCGTGGGCAGCGCCATGATGCCGTTGCGCACCGGCTTGGGGATCGCGTTGGTCATGTGCGGGTCGATCCGCATCGCGAAGTGGGGCGCGTGCGCCGCCTTGGCGAAGACGTTCAGCGTCTCGCCGACCTTCATGGGCTCGGGGTCGACGAGGTGGAAGGTGTCGCCCGGCAGCTCGTCGTCTGGCAGGTGGGCGATGTGGTCCATCGCGCGGGCCACGAAGTCCACCGGCACGAGGTTCGTCTCCCCGCCCTGCGGGCCGGCCAGCGGCGCCCACGCAGGCAGGGCGTGGCGCAGCTTCTTGAGCAGCTTGAAGAAGTAGTAGGGCCCGTCGATCTTGTCCATCTCGCCGGTCTCGGAGTGGCCGACGACGATGCCCGGCCGGTACACGATCGTCCTTGCGTCAATGCCCTCGCGGACGAGCCGCTCCGACTCGTACTTGGTGCGGTGGTAGGCGTGCGGGAGCTTCTGGCCCTCGTCGAACATGTCCTCCTGGAACACGCCCTTGTAGAGCCCGGCCACGGCGATCGAGCTCACGTGGTGGAAGCGGCCGAGCCGGAGCCCGCGCGCGAGCTCGATCACGTGCCTGGTGCCCTCGGTGTTGGCCCGCTCCATGGCCTCCTCGTCGGCGGCCATGTCGTAGATCGCGGCGATGTGGAAGAAGTGGTCGACTGGCTCGTCGAAGAAGCCGTCGATGCCGAGCGCCGGCTTGGACAGGTCGCCGGCCACCGGGACGATGCGCCCCTCCGGCGCTCCCAGCCGCTGCACGAGCGAGTCGACCTTGCCCCGCGAGCCCTCGCGGACGAGCACGTGGATGGTGCCCTCGCGCTTGAGCAGCTCGGCCAGCAGGTGCCTGCCGATGAAGCCGGTGGCACCGGTGACGAAGTAGTTCACGCCTCTCCTTCCCAGATCAAGTCGCCGCGATACTACCCCGGTGTCGTGCGCAAGCAGCCGGCTCGGCCGGCTGCGCAGCGATCTCTGTTGACTGCCGACCCCCGGCGCGCGAAGATGTCGGGCCAAGCTTGTAGAGACCGGGAGACGCGCCCGCCCGGGTAGCGTCACCGGCCTACGGTGCGGGCCGGTAAGCCCGCGCGCAGCGGCGGAGTGACCCTTCCACTCCGCCGTTGTGGCGTGAGGGGCACAATCAGGGTCGATGGCAGAGCTGACCTTCACCCTCAAGGAGGCCGCCGAGCGCGTGGGCGTCTCGTCCTCGACCCTTCGCCGCTGGGCCGAAAGCGGGGTGATCCCGGAGCTCGACGGCCGGCGTGGATGGACCGAGGCGGCCGTCGCCCACGCGCGGATCGTCGCTCGGCTGCGCGACCGGGGGCACAAGCTTGAGCAGATCCGGGAGGCCGGCCGGCAGGGCCGGCTGGCGTACGGCTACGTCGAGGCGATCTTCGACCACGAGGAAAGGCATCGCTCGGTGGAGGAGGCCTCGGAGGAGACGGGACTCGAGCCGGCGATGGTCGAGCGCTTCTGGACCAGCATCGGCCTGCCGTCGAGCGCCATCGAGACGCTCACCGAAGAGGATGTGGAGGCGCTCCGCTACGTCGGATCGGTGCTGGACTCGGGCTTCCCGCTCGTGGCCTTCCTCCAGCTCTGCCGCGTCTACGGCCAGGCGCTCTCGCAGATCGCCGACGCCGAGGTCCGCCTCTTCCACCTCTACGTGCACGAGCCGCTGATGCGC
The DNA here is from genome assembly GCA_050693815.1 of Thermoleophilaceae bacterium. Lineage (GTDB taxonomy): Bacteria > Actinomycetota > Thermoleophilia > Solirubrobacterales > Thermoleophilaceae > JACVRW01. Next base: position 3,024 of record JBOGXS010000308.1, read on the forward strand.
GAGGGAGTGCCGGGCCTCCAGATGGCCGAGGAGATGGAGGGGCTTGCGCGGGACCTCCTGCCGCTCGCGTCGCCGCTGATGGATTACGTGCACCGGCGCTTCCTCCAGCACTTCGTGGCCCAGGACGTGGTCGGCCACATGGAGACCGAGCTCGAGGACGGCGACTCCGACCTCGGCCGCGTGCGGGTGGCGATCGCCTTCGCCGACCTGGCGGGCTACACCCGCTTCACGGAGGAGGAGGGCGAGGAGGAGGCGCTCTCCTCCGTCGAGCGCTTCGTCGAAGGCGTGACCAACACGCTGCCCGACGACGCGCGCGTGGTGAAGACGATCGGCGACGAGGTGATGGTGGTGGGCTCAGACGTCCGCGCCCTGGTGGACTGGGCGGTGGGGTTCACGGGGCTGTTCGAGGAGCGGCCCGAGCCGCGCATCGGGCTCCACTACGGCTCCACCCTCTACCGCGACGGCGACTACTTCGGCCGCGAGGTCAACCTGGCCTCGCGGGTCGTGGCGCGCGCACGCGGCGGCGAGGTGCTGGTCACGGACGCGGTGGTGGAGGCGGTGGGCGGCTCCTCGCGCCTCGGCTTCGAGGAGATCGGCCAGGTGAAGTTGAAGGGCTTCGACAAGCCGCGCCAGCTCTGCCGGGCGGTGGTGAGGACGTGAGCGATCGGCGCGCGCCGGCCGAGCCGAGCGCTTGCCGCACGGCGTGAGCGATAGGCCGCTCGAGGCGGCCCGCGAGAGCGGCCTCGTGCGCGCCGGCGAGCCGCTGCTCGTGCTGCTCTCGGGGGGCGGGGACTCGGTCTGCCTGCTCGACGTGGCCCTGCGCGTGGGGGCCCGCGCGTCCGCCCTGCACGTGAACTACGGCCTGCGGCCGGGCGCCGACGAGGACGAGGCCTTCGTGCGGACCCTGTGCGCACGGCTCGGGGTGCCGCTCGAGGTCCACCGGGCCTCGCTGCCCGAGTCGGGCAACCTGCAGGAGCAGGCCCGCGAGGTCCGCTATGCGGTCGCCGAGCAGCTGGCTTTGGGCGACTACGCCGCCGCCCACACGGCCAGCGACCAGGCCGAGACGGTGCTCTACCGGCTCGCGGTGTCGCCGGGATCGCGGGCGCTTCACGGGATCGCGCCCCGGCGCGGCCGCCTGGTGCGCCCGCTGCTGGGCGCCACCCGAGACGAGGTGCGCGACTACCTGCGCTCGCGCGGGCTCGAGTGGCGCGAGGACCCGTCGAACGCCGATCGCCGCTTCGCGCGCTCGCGCGTTCGGCATTCGCTGCTCACAGCGCTGCGGACGATCGGGCCGGCGGCGGAGCGGACGATCGCCGAGACCGCGCGTCAGCTGCGCGAGGAGTCCGAGCTGCTCGACGCGGTCGTGGCCGACGCCCTGTCGGAGCTGGGGGGCGGCCCGGCCGTGTCGCTGGCCGCGCTGCGCGAGCACCCGCCCGCCGTGCGGCGGCTGGTGCTGCGGCGGCTGGCAGACGATCGACCCGTGCCGGACTCGATCCTCGAGCTCGACGACCGGGGCACGAAGTCGATCGACCTCGGCGGTGGGCTGCGCGCCGTGGCCGAGTACGGGACCGTTCGTTTCACGCGCGCGCGCGAGGAGGCCGCTCCGGAGCCCGTCGAGCTGGCCGTGCCGGGTCACGCCCGCTTCGGCGACTGGGAGGTCGAGGCGAGCCTGGGCGGGTCGGGCGACGTGCGCGTGTCCCGGCTCGGCGGCGTAGTGACCGTGCGCGCCTGGCGCGAGGGCGACCGCATGCGTCCGGCCGGGCTGGGCGGCACCAAGACGCTCCAGGACCTGTTCACCGACCGCAAGGTCCCCCGCGCCCTGCGCCACACGCTGCCCGTGATCGAGTCGGGGGGTGAGATCGTGTGGGTGGCGGGCGTGGCGGTGGACGAGCGCTTCGCCGCCCACGAGGGTCAGGCGGCCGCGGTGGGGCTGACCGCTCGCGCCCTCCGCTAAGGACCACGGCGAGCGATAGCCCAGCTCATCGCCGCCCCGCCCTGATGCCTCGACCGCGCTGGTCGTGCGAGGTGAGCTCGCCGATGGCCTCGGCGGCGCTCACCACCCGACCGAACTCCGGATCCAGGTTCGCGGCGGTCACCCGCGCCAGCTCCGGCAAATCCGAGTCGGTGCGTTGGTGCTCCGGACGCTCCCGGCCCCGAAGGCCACGGGCTTCCACCTGGTGTGGCCGTGGACTGTGGCCGCCGCAGTGGTCGGCGCCTGGCAGGTGTGGGCGCCCGAGGCTCCGAACGCGATTGCGGCGAGCTTGCTGGTGAGGGCGCCCACGGACAGCCACCTGCCTCCGATCGTCACGGTCTTCGGGGCCGTGCTCGACCAGGAATCCGCGGCCCGTGCGGCGCTCGACGAGTTCGTCGCGGGCGTCGGCGCCGCACCCACCAAGGCAAACTACGTGCCCGGCCCCTACCGCGAGATCGAGCGCTACCTCGCCGAGTACGACATCTGCTCCGGCGAGCGGCGGCCGGTCGAGCGCGAGGCCGGCCACTCGTACTCCAGGTCGGAGTTCTTTCGGCGCGAGCTCCCTGCCGACGTGATCGCGGAGCTCCTGGCGCGCTTCGCGGACGGGCGACGGCAGCGGGAAGCGCGCGTGCTGGACTTCACGCCCTGGGCCGGCGCGTACAATCGCGTGCCCGCCGACGCCACCTCTTTCGCCCACCGCGCCGAGCGGTTCCTGCTCAAGCACGAGGTCGTCGTCGACGCGAGCGCATCGGAGGCCGCGCGGCAGGCCGCGCGTGGCCGGCTCTCGCGCTCGTGGGCGCTCGTCCACAATGGGGCTCGGGCGGCGTGTACCCGAACTTCCCCGACCCCGAGCTCGAGGACTGGGCGCGGCGTACCACGGCGCGAACCTGGACCGGCTCAGGCGGGTGAAGGCAGCGTACGACCCCGAGAACGTCTTCCGGTTCGATCAGTCGGTCCAGCCCACCTAGCGTCCGGAGCGGCGGGTCCGGCCGTTGTTGGCTGAGCCGCCCCTCTTCTCCAAATTGAAGATCGTCTGCGGCAGCTTGGGAACCGAGCCGGGTGCGGGCACGTTGCTCGGCTTCGGAGGCGGCGGCGGATTATCCCGGCGCGGAGAAGCCATGCTCACGAGGCTAGCGCAGCGGCCGTGGCAAGGCCAGCGGTTTCCAGCACGACCGACACGAGCGTCAGCGCGAGGAACGACACCAATCGCTGCACGACCTTGGCGTTGCCGGTTCGGCGCTCCTCAAAGGCCTCGGCGAGCGCTAGATCCACCATTGGCTGCTCGAGGACGCCCTGTTCCCACAACGCGCGATAGGTCGCCCCCGCCTTGACGCTGAAGCCGAGTTCGTACGGGCGCAGCAAGAGGATCACGAAGACCAGCACACCGGCGGAACCGAGCAAGCCGATTGTCGTCGCCGCAATCTCCGCGAAGCCGTGCGGATGGTTGCTGTCGAAGACCGGCTTGGCGAGCAACGACGCAATCACAGCGCCAGCGGCGAGAAGGGTCGCTCCGCGGCCTCGAAGCTCGGCCACCTGACGCTCTTGCTCGGCCAGCGCCTCGGACCCCAGCTCGTAGATGCGCTCCTCGAAGCTCGCCACCGCACAACCAAGAATGGCCCGCCCGACGGACGATCCCTCCCGACGTATCGCAATCCGCCCGAAGCAGCCAACTCGGGGTTGCACCGAAAATGATCGGCGGCCAATGAATCCCGGGCGTTCGCCCGGTCTACAGGGAGACGCGAGAGTCGAGGAGGTAGACGTGCTGCTCGAAAACAAGAACGCCGTGATCTACGGAGGGGGCGGGTCGATCGACGGCGCCGTCGCCCGGTCCTTCGCTCGCGAGGGAGCGAGGGTCTTCCTGGCCGGTCGCAGCGAGGCCAAGCTCGAAGGGGTAGCCGAGGAGATTCGCGCGGCGGGAGGAGTCGCGGGGACGGCAGTCGTCGATGCGCTCGACGAGGAGGCGGTCGACCACCATGCCGACGCCGTCGCGGCGGAGGCGGGAAGCATCGACATCTCCTTCAGCCTGATCACCCACCCGCACACGCACGGCATCCCGTTCCACGAGATGGGAGTCGACGACTTCATGGCACCCGTGCAAGTGGCCGCGCGCACCACCTTCATCACCGCTCGAGCCGCGGCGCGCCACATGATTCCCCGGCGCTCCGGCGTGATCCTCGCCTTCGGCGGGCCCGGCGATCGCAGCGGGCCGCTCCGCGACTACTACCTCGGCGGTACGCAGGTCGCCTTCGACGCGATCGAGACGATCCGGCGGCAACTCTCCGTCGAGCTCGGACCGCACGGGATCCGGTTCGTCACGCTGGCGAGCGGGGGCGTGCCGGAGACGTTCCCCGCGGACTTTGGGGAAGCCGAGCAAATCACGAAGACGATCGAGGACCAGACACTGCTGGGGCGCGCCGCGACCGGCTTGCGCGCGATGGCGTCGAGCTGGTCGAGGAGTGGGAGGAACCCGAATACGTCTGCCGGGCCGGGCGCCGCCGATTAGTCTCGCGTGCTCGCTCGGTCGTAGGTAGAAAGCACGACCGAAAAGGAGGTGCTGAGATGGGCAAGCTGGTGGTGACCGAGTTCGTATCGGTGGATGGAGTGTTCGAGGACCCAGGCGGATCCGAGGACTACGAGCACGGCGGCTGGACCTTCGAGTACGACCGCGGCGAGGATGGCGACAAGTTCAAGCTCGACGAGGTGATGGAGGCCGAGGTCCAGCTTCTCGGCCGAGCTACCTATCGACCGGTTGAAGCTGAAGGTTGCCGAGACGAAGACCGTCGGCTCGGACGGCGTCCAGGTGCAGATCTACCAGCGGGCCGAATGAGGAGGCGAGGAGGATGGATCAGCCCAGCGCGGAGGAGGCGCTGAAGAAGCTCGAACCGCTGATCGGGGAGTGGACCCTCGAGGCGATCCCACCGGGAGGCGAGCCCTGGCCCGGCGAGGCGTGGGCCACCTTCGAGTGGCACGACTCCGGCGCCCACCTGGTCGAGCGCTCGACGGTGGAGATGCCCGAGGCGCCCAACGGAATCTCGATCATGGGATGCGACGCGGCGAACGGGAGCTATTACCAGCTCTACTCCGATGATCGAGGCGTCTGCCGCGTCTACGAGATGAGCATCGGCGATGGGGAGTGGGAGCTGTGGCGAGAGGGCGAGCCGTTCGCGCAGCGCTTCATCGCGACGATCAGCGAGGACGGGAACAGGATCGCCGGCCGGTGGGAGAAGGCCCAGGACGGCACGAACTTCGAGACCGACTTCGACCTGATCTACACAAGGGTCAAGTGAGCCGCGGCCCGGTCGTGCTTCGGCCGAGTGTTGCTCAGGTCGTCCCGAACACCCGGTCGCCGGCGTCGCCTAGTCCGGGGCGGATGTAGGCGTTCTCGTCCAGCCCGCGGTCCACGGCGGCCGTCCAGACGAGGACGTCGGGGTGGTGCTCCTCGACCGCATTCAACCCCTCCGGGGCCACCACCAGGCAGACCAGTGCCAGGCGGCGGGCGCCCGCGCTCTTGAGGCGGTCCAGGGCGTGCACCGCGCTGCCGCCTGTGGCCAGCATCGGGTCGACCACGAAGACGTGGGAGTCGGCCAGTCCCGGTGGGAGGCGTTCGTAGTAGTCGACCGGCCGGTGCTCCTGCTCGTCGCGGTAGACGCCCACGTGGCCCACGCGGGCGCCCGGGAGCAGGCGCAGGAAGCCGTCGACCATGCCGAGCCCGGCGCGCAGGACGGGCACGATCGTGATCTCGGTCGGCAGTCGGCTGCCAGTGGTGGGCTCGAGCGGGGTCTCGAGCGACACCTCGGTCACCGGAAGGTCGCGGGCCGCCTCCACGGCCAGGATGGCCGAGGCCTCGAAGAGGGCCTGGCGGAAGTCGGCGTGGCCCGTCGCCCTGTCGCGCATCACTGTCAGCCGGTCGGCCAGGACGGGGTGGTCGACGACCTCGAGGCGCTGCGGCATGGCGCGACGATATCGTCGCTCGCCAACCTCCATGCGGAACCTCGAGATCAAGGCGCGCGACTCCGAGCCGTCGCAGTCCCTGGGGCGCGCCCTCGCGCTGGGGGCCGAGGATCGCGGCGAGCTGCACCAGCGCGACAC
>JBOGXS010000309.1:0-6177 GCA_050693815.1 Thermoleophilaceae bacterium
GGCGGAGTTCGAGCGCAACCTGCCGTTCGCAACCAGAACCAGTCGTCGTCGTTCATCGCGACCAGCGGTATCCTGCCCCCGGACGAGTTCCCGCAGTTCGAGAGCTGGCCGTCCGCACGATGGGACAAGCCGGGTGGGCCGTTCGACCCGCACGAGGGAAGCAAATACGTCTACTCGCAGATCGCCGACGTCTCGTACAAGCGGCTCACGCGTGAGATCGCGGTGCCGGCGGGCGGTGGCAACCTGACGTTCTGGACCTCGTACTCCACCGAGGAGGACTGGGACTTCCTCGCGGTCGAAGCGAGGACGCCGGGCGGCGACGACTGGACGACGCTGCCCGACGCCAATGGCCACACCACCCAGGCCACCGGGGACAGCTGCGCGGCCGGCTGGAGCGAGGAGCTGCACCCGCACCTGAACCACTACGTCACGTACGACAGCACCGCCGGCACGTGCACGCCGACCGGGACGACGGGTGAGTGGCACGCGGCCTCGGGCAACTCCAGCGGCTGGCAGCAGTGGTCGGTGAACCTGGACGAGTGGGCCGGCGAGACGGTCGAGATCTCGATCGCCTACGCGAGCGACTGGGCGGTCCAGAACCTCGGCGTGTTCGTCGACGACGTGACGCTGCCGGACGGCACCAGCACGTCGTTCGAGACCGGGTTCGACGGCTGGCAGGTAACCGGGCCGCCGGAGGGCAGCGGACCCAACGCGAACAACTGGATCCGCACCGACGCGACCGGGTTCCCCGTCGGCGCCTCGATCACCACGCCCGACTCGCTCCTGATGGGCTACGGGTTCGAGGGGATCTCGACCCAGGAGAAGCGCAACGAGGTGATGGGCCGGGTGCTCGGCCACCTGCTGGGCGGCGAGGGCTGACGCTAGTACGCGTGTGCTAGAGCTCGCGCACGTCCGCGCCACCGGGTGAGAAGGTGACGCGCCGGACATCCCAGTCCGGCGCGTCACCGCGCAGCCGCTCGACGAGGTTGCCCGTCTGCTGCCAGTGGCACCAGAAGAGCACGGTCGGGCCCGCTCCGGAGATCGTGGCCCCGACCGCGCCAAGCTCCTCCGCGCGCTCCACCAGCTCCATCGAGCGCGGGTAGAGCGCCCGGCGACGGGGTTGGTGCAGGGCGTCGCGCAGGCCGCGGCCGATCAGCGAGAAGTCGTCTCGGGCGAGGCCCAGCACGAGCAGGGCCGCGTGGCCCACGTTGTGCACCGCCTCGTCGAGCGGGACCTCCGCGGGCATCGCCGCGCGGGCCTCGTCCGTGGCGACCGAGCCGGGCGGGATCGCCGCCACTCCCTCCAGCCCCGGCGCGGGGTCGAAGCGGACCGGCGCCCCGTCGCCCGGGCAGATCGTGAAGCCGCCCAGCAGCGCGGCGGCCACGTTGTCCGGGTGGCCCTCCAGGTCGGCGGCCAGCTCGAACAGCGGGGCGTCGAGCTCGTACATGTGATCCGCCGCGCAGAGGCCAGCCACGATCGCCGCCGCGCTCGAGCCGAGCCCGGCGGCGGGCGGGATGTCGGAGCGGACGTGGAAGGTCAACCCGTCCGCCGGCCGGAGCGCCTCGAAGGCCCGCACGCACAGGTTCGAGCGGTCGGAGGGCACGCCCGGAACCTCGCAGTGCACGAACAGCTCGCCGGTCTCCTCCACCTCCAGCTCGAGCGTGAGCGACAGCGCCGCGGCGAGCACGTCATAGCCCGGTCCCAGGTTGGCGGTCGAGGCGGGCACCTGGACGATTCGGTGCCGCCTCAACCCAGCACCGCCCGCTCCACGCCCTCGATGTCCGGCTCGCAGGGCACCACGGGCGCGGCCTGGTTCATGGCGGTCTGCGGGTCCTTCAGGCCATGGCCGGTCAGCACGCAGACCACGTGTCCCTCGGCGCCGTACCTGAGCAGGCCGGCCACCGAGGCAGCCGAGGCCGGCTCGCAGAAGACCCCCTCGCGCGTGCCGAGCAGCGCGTAGGCGGCGAGGATCTCGGCGTCGGACACGGCGCGCACCTCGCCGCGCGAGGAGGTGAAGGCGTCCATGGCCTCCTCCCAGCGCGCCGGGTTGCCGATCCTGATCGCGCTCGCCACCGTCTCGGGCCGCTCGACCGGCGCCCCGCGAACGAGCGGCGCGGCGCCCTCCGCCTGGTAGCCGTGCAGCCGCGGCGCCGCGTCGTACTCGCGAAAGCCCTTCCACCAGGAGGTCACGTTGCCCGCGTTGCCGACCGGGATGCAGAGCACGTCCGGGGGCTCGCCCAGCTCGTCGCAGACCTCGAAGGCGCCCGTCTTCTGCCCCTCCAGGCGGTGGTCGTTGACCGAGTTGACGAGCGCGACGGGGTGCCGGCGGGCCAGCTCGCGCACCAGCTCGAGCGCCTGGTCGAAGTTGCCGCGCAGCGCGATCACGCGCGCGCCGTGCATCAGGGCCTGGGCCAGCTTGCCGGTGGCGATCTTGCCCTCCGGCACGATCACCGCGCCGCGCAGCCCGGCCCGCGCCGCATAGGCCGCGGCGCTCGCCGCCGTGTTGCCGGTGGAGGCGCACACCACCGCCTCCGCCCCCTCGCCCACGGCGGCCGACACGGCCACCGTCATGCCGCGGTCCTTGAAGGAGCCGGTCGGATTGGCCCCCTCGAGCTTGAGCCAGACCTGGCAGCCGGTCAGCTCCGAGAGGTGCTCGGCGCGGACCAGCGGGGTGTCGCCCTCCCCCAACGTCACGAGTGGCTCCACCGGTAGCCGGTCCCGGTAGCGCCAGAGGCTCAGAACGTCTCCTCGATCACGCGGATCACCCGCGGCGGCTCGCGCACGAAGTCGAGCCGGGAGATCATCTGCACCGCGGCGCGGAACTTCGACTCGAGTACCGGGTGCATGACCATCACGAGCCGCGCCTCGTCGCCCAGCCCCTTCTGGACCACCGACCTGATCGACACCCCCTGGAGGCCCAGGATCTCCGCCACCTGGGCCAGCACCCCCGGCCGGTCCGCCACCTCGAGGTGCAGGTAGAAGGAGAACTCGACGTCGGTGACGATCGGCTGCTCCACGGCGGGCGGCGGCAGCGAGGGCGGCGGGATCATCGCCGAGATCACGTCCCCCAGGACCGCGCTGGCCGTCTGCATCCCTCCCGCGCCGGGCCCGCTGAGCGTGATCTCGGTGATCGCCGGCGACTCGATCGTGACCGCGTTGAAGGCGCCGTTCACGCTCGCCAGGGGATGCTCGGCGTAGAGGAAGGCGGGGTAGACGTGCACGGCCACGGCCCCGTCCACGCGCTCCGCCGAGCCGACCAGCTTGAGCGACAGGCCGAGCTCGCGCGCGTAGGTGATGTCATCGGGAGTGATGCGCTCGATCCCCTCGTAGCTGACCTGGTCGAGCCGCACGGGGGCGCTGAACGCGAGCCGCGCCAGGATCGCCATCTTCGCCGCGGCGTCCTTGCCGGTCACGTCCTCGGTGGGGTCGGCCTCGGCGTAGCCCATCCTCTGCGCCTCGTCGAGCGCCTGCGCGTAGGTCGCGCCGGTGGCCGCCATCTGGGTGAGGATGTAGTTGGTCGTGCCGTTGACGATCCCGTGCACGCGCTCGATGTGGGCCGCGGCGAGCGTCTCGCCCATCACCCGGATCGCCGGGACCACGCCGGCCACCGCGCCCTCGAAGCGCAGCTGCACGCCGCCCGCGCGGGCCGCCTCGAACACCTCCTCGCCGTGCTGGGAGAGGAGCTGCTTGTTGGCCGTGACCACGTGGCGCCCGGACTCGAGCGCGCGCAGCACGTAGCCGCGCGCGGGGTCGAGGCCGCCCATCAGCTCCACGATCAGGTCGCTGCGCTCGAGGATGTCCTCGAAGTCGCCGCGGCTGCGGGTGAGCACGCCCGACAGCACGGGCCGCGTGCCCACCTCGGCCTCGATCGCGTCGCCGCGCTGCCCGAGCAGCTCGGCGAACGAGGAGCCGACGGTCCCGTGGCCGAGCAGGCCGACGCGGAACTCAGGCATCCCTCGCGGTGAGGTCGTCGTAGGTCTCGCGGCGCACCACGACACGGGCGTCGCCGTCGCGGCAGAACACCACGGGCGGGCGCGGCAGCGCGTTGTAGTTGCTGGCCATCGCGTGCCCGTAGGCGCCGGTGGCAGGGATCACGAGCACATCGCCGCGGCGCGGGTCGTCCAGCGTGGCCTCCCGCACGAGGATGTCGCCCGACTCGCAGTGCATGCCGGCGACGGTGCAGGGGATCTCGCCGCCGAAGCGGTCGGCGATCTCGGCCTCGTAGCGGGCGCCGTACAGCATCGGGCGCAGGTTGTCGGACATGCCGCCGTCCACGGCCACGTAGGTGCGCGCGCCCGGGACCGGCTTCACGGTGCCGACCGTGTAGATCGTCACGCCGGCGTTGCCCACCAGCGAGCGGCCGGGCTCGCACAGCACGGTCACGCCCGGCGGGGCCCCGCGGAGGAGCGCGTCCACGTAATCCTCGATCGCCGGCGGGCGGTCCTCGGCGGTGTAGGCGATGCCGAGCCCGCCGCCGAGGTTCAGCAGCGGCCAGTCCCCGATGCCGGCGAGCACCTCGGCCAGCCGCTCGAAGGCCTCGAGCTCGAACACCTGCGAGCCGATGTGGGCGTGCAGGCCGCGCAGCTCGAGGCCGGCGGAGCGGCAGGCCTCGACCGCGTTCGGCACGTCGTCGAGCCGAAAGCCGAACTTCGAGTCCTCCTGGCCGGTCTGGATGTAGGAGTGGGTCTCGGGCCTGATCCCGGGGATGACGCGCAGCAGCGCGCGGGCGCCGCGCCCACGCAGGCGCTCGATCTCGTCGAACGAGTCGACCACCACGTGGCCCACCCCGGCCCCGAGCGCGTAGTCGAGCTCGGCCGGCGTCTTGTTGTTGCCGTGCAGGTAGATGCGCTTCGGGTCGACGCCGCCGGCCAGGGCGTGGTGGAGCTCGCCGCCGCTGGCGGCGTCGGCGGACAGCCCCTCCGCGGCGAACAGCCGGAAGGCCGCCGTCGCGGGAAAGGCCTTGCCGGCGTAGATCACCTCGAACCGCTCGGTGCGGGCACGGAAGGCCTCGAGGTAGGCGCGGGCCCGGGAGCGCATGTCGTCCTCGGCGTACACGTAGGCCGGCGTGCCGAATTCGCGCGCCAGCTCGACCACGTCGCAGCCGCCGACCTCGAGCCGGCCCCGCTCGTTCAGGCGCGAGCCCAGGGGATACACGTGCGAAACCGCCACCGCCGCCATTGGGCGGCGATTATTGCGTTCATGAGGCATCCGGTCCCCGCCCCTCCCGAGCTGGGCGAGCTCGACGGGCTCGCCTACGCGCTCTTCCTGCCGGACGGCGAGCCGAAGGCGGGGGTGGTGATCCTGCACGGCGCGGGCTCGGCGAAGGAGTCCCACTTCGACTTCGCGCGCGGCTGCCGGGCCGAGGGGATCGCCGCGCTCGCATACGACACCCGCGGCCACGGCCGCTCCGCCGGTCGCTTCGGCCCGGGCGCCCTCGACGACGCTCTCGCCATGGTCGCGCTCCTGCGCAGGCGCGTGGACCGGGTCGCCCTGCGCGGGTCGAGCATGGGAGCCTTCCAGGCGATCCACGCCGCCGCGCGGGACCCCTCGCTGTGCGCCGTGGTCGCGATCTGCCCCGCCACCGAGGACGGCCTGCTGCGGGGGCTGCGCTCGGGCGAGCTGCTGCGCTTCGAGTGCGACGTGCCGGCCACCGAGCTGTGGCTCGAGACGCTGGACGTCTTCGACGCGGCGGCCCGGCTCGGCCCCGGCACCGCCCTGCTGCTGCTGCACGCCCGCGGCGACGAGGAGGTGCCGTGGACGGTGAGCGAGCAGCTGCACGAGGCGGCGCACGAGCCGAAGCGGCTGCTCGTGCTGCCGGGCGGCCACCACCGCTCGATCCAGCACGACCTCGAGCTGCAGGCGTTCTCGCGCCGCTTCATCCTGCGGGCGGCGCGTGCGCGAGCCTAGTTCCCGCCGCCTGTGACCTGGCCGAGGCCGCCGGTCGCGCCGCCCACCGCGTCGTCCAGAGGTGGGGCGGCCGCCTCGGTCGGGCCGCCGACGGGCGGGACGGCGCCGGTCACGTCGCCGCCAACCGTCGGGCCGGACGTGCCCACGCTCTGCTCCGCTTCGCCGATGGTCTCCTGGACCACCCCGGTCACGTCCTCCACCCGCGGGGCCGTGGGCACCCCGTCTCCGCCCCCGCCCGCGGGCAGCGACGGCAGCGGGTTGACACCGTCC
>JBOGXS010000310.1:0-5018 GCA_050693815.1 Thermoleophilaceae bacterium
GTTCGGCTCCCAGGACCACCCCTTCAACCCTGTCTCGCTGGCCCTCGGCGCCGAGGCCAGCTTCGTCGCGCGCACGGTCGACACCGACAAGAAGCACGTGGCCGCGACGCTGCGGGCCGCCGCCGCCCATCCGGGCGCGGCGTTCGTCGAGATCTACCAGAACTGCAACGTCTTCAACGACGGCGCCTTCGACGCCGTGCGCGCCAAGGGCCAGAAGGAGATCAACCAGATCCGGCTCGAGCACGGGCAGCCGATCCGCTTCGGAGCGGAAGGCGAGCGCGGGGTGGCGCGCGGCGCTGACGGGCGCCTCGAGCTGGTCGAAGTCGCCGAGGTAGGGGAGGACCACCTGGTGCTTCACGACGCCACCCGCGCCGAGCCGAGCCTGGCCTTCGAGCTCGCCCACCTGGCCGCTCGCCCCACCGGGCCGACGCCGATCGGCGTGTTTCGCGCGGTGGAGCGGCCGGTGTACGGCGCCGAGCTGGCGGCCTCGCTCGACGAGGCGCGCGCCGGGGTGGGGCGCGGGCAGCTCGAGCAGCTGCTCCGGTCCGGGGACACCTGGACCGTGTCGGCTTCCTGACCCTTTCAGGTTTGAGTTCCCCCCAGATGAGGGATTACCCCAGGGCAGGGGTAATTTCCGCAGCGGGAGGAAAGATGATGTTGCTTGGTTCGACGCGGTTCGCGACGCTGGTTACGATCGCAGTAGTGGGCCTCTTGGCGCTGCCCGCGGTGGGTAGCGCGCACGACGTAGGCGGGAGCAGCTTCACCCGGCTCGATGTGGGCTTCGATGGCATGAGCATCGGCAGCGCGGCACTGCCGGCGGCTCTGCCGGCGGCTGGACCACAGAGCCTCGAGTGCAACGAGACGACCGGAATGGCCGGGCCCTACCAGTGCAGGAACGTGGACCTGGTGAGCATGGCGCCGCTTCCCCTCGGTGGGGAGCTACCCGGCAACGACAACGACATGTGGGGCTGGACCGACCCGCGGACCGGCACGGAGTACGCGATCGTCGGCACCACCGGTGGGACCACGTTCGTGGACCTGAGCGACCCGGAGTTCCCGGTGACCGTCGGGGTCCTGCCCACCTCCGCCGTAGGAACCAACGTCCTCTGGCGTGACATCAAGGTGGACGGCAACTACGCCTTCATCGTCTCAGAACACCAGGGCCACGGCATGCAGGTTTTCGACCTGCGCAAGCTGCGCCGCGCCGGGCCCGGCCCGAACGTCTTCACGGCCGACACGGTCTACAGGGGCCGTGACGACACGGGCCAGCCGCTGAGCAACTCGCACAACATCGGCATCAACGAGGAGACCGACTTCGCGTACGCGGTCGGCAGCAACACGTGCGACGCGCTCGGCACCACCGGTGAGAACGGCGGCCTGCACATGATCGACATCAGCGAGCCGGAGGATCCCGAGTTCGCCGGCTGCGCGCGGGTGCAGAATCCGCCCAGCAACAACTACGTGCACGACGTGGAGTGCGTGATCTACCGCGGTCCCGATAGCGAGCACCGCGGCGATGAGATCTGCTTCGGCGCCAACGAGGACGTCGTGACGATCTACGACGTGACCGACAAGGACAACCCGGAGGTGCTCTCGCAGACCACCTACGAGTCGGCCGCGTACACCCACCAGGGCTGGCTGACCGCCGACCAGGAGTTCTTCATCTTCGGCGACGAGCTCGACGAGGGACTGACCCCCCCGGGGGAGAACACGAGGACCTACATCCTTCAGGTGCTCGATCTCGAGAACCCCGAGGACGTAAAGACGCACACCCACGAGACGAAGGCCATCGACCACAACCTCTACATCGACGACGGCCTCATCTACGAGTCGAACTACACCGCGGGCGTGCGAATCCTCGACTTCACCCAGCAGTCGCTGGAGAACGGCCAGCTCGACGAGGTGGGCTTCTTCGACACGTTCGTGGCCGGCGATCCGGCCACCGACCCGAACGAGTTCGCCGGCACGTGGAGCAACTACGCGTTCTTCGAGAGCGGCATCGTCGTGGCGACGTCGATCGAAGGGGGAACGTTCGAGCTCTTCGTGCTGCGTCCGACGGGGGACGCGGTCGGCCCCGGCTCGACCGGCGAGGATCCCGATCCGGGCGGCGGCGGCGATCCCGGCGACGGGGACGACGATGACGGCCGGGGCGACGACGACGATGACGAGGACGGCCGCGACGAGGACGACGACGACGACTCGGACGACTCCGACGACTCGGACGACGACCGTGACGACGGCTCGCGCGACGACTCGGACCACTCCGACGACTGAGCTCACACGGTAGGCCGGCGCGTTTCGGCGCCGGCCTACTCAGGCGGCCAGATCCAGCACCAGCTCGGACGCGCCGTGGCCCGTGTGGCGGCGCTCGACGTGCGCCGTCAGCTTCTCCATCAGCCGGTGCGCCGCCACGTTGTCGCTCGCCATCGTGGCGGTGAAGCGGGCGATGCCTACGCGGCGGGCCTCGGCGGCCAGCCGCTCCGACAGCAGCGAGCCGACGCCGCGGCGCTGCCAGGGGTCGGCGACCACGATCGCCACGTCGGCCGCCTCTGGCTCGTCGTATAGGCGGACGAAGCGAGCGACCGCGATCAGGCGGCGCGCTGGCTCGCCTGGGTATTCGGCGACCAGTGCCACGTGATCGCGGCCGTTCACCTCGGTGAGGTATCGCAGCTCCGCCCGGCTGAAGCTGGTCTTGAGTGTGAGGAAGCGCCGCTGCACCGACTCGTCCGAGAGGCGCCGCAGCCCGTCCTCCAGCATCCGCTTGTCGTCCGCGCGGATGGGCCGGATGAGGATCGGGGCTCCGTCTGGAAGGCGCTCGAGCACAAGGTCATGGTGCAGCGTCCGGCCCGGGGGCTGTGTGGGGTGCATCACGCTCCCAGTCGAGCTCCGTGTAGACCCCGAGCGCGTGGAGCGCCTCGTTGGCCGCCTCCAGGTCCCCGGCGTCCATTACCGCCGCGGCCAGCCGGGCCGCGGATGAGATCGCGGGCGCAGGGCGGAAGAAGCGGGTCTCCGCGGCGATCGGGCGCAGGTCCACGGTGCGACGGCCGGCGCGGATCGCCGTCGTGCCGGTCTGGCCGCGGTAGGCGTGCACCGCCATCGCGCTGGCCTCGGTGGGCACCAGGTCCGCCGCTTGCTCGAGCCGGGCGGCCACGGGCTCCGTCATCCGGATGGCGCCGGCCGTGGCTCCGGCGGCCTCCAGCTCGGCAAGTCGCTCGAGCACCTCGTCCGGGGTGAGCTCGCCGTCGCAGCCGATGCCGAAGACCGCGCCGAGCACAGGCAGCTCGCCCTGCTCCTCGAGACGGACCGCCGCGGCGAGCAGGACGGCGTCGCAGAGCGGGCTGCCGAGTCCGGGCTCGTGGCCGTGGGCCAGTACGTCCCCACCGACGTCTACGGCCGCGAGCAGGTCACAACCCAGTTCGGCGGCCGCGGCGCCCAGGCCGGCGGCGATCGTGGCCGGGCCCTCGTTGGCGTCCACCAGAAGGACCTCCTCCCCGAGCAGCTCGGCCATCCGGCTCTCGGCGAAGCGCACGCCGCTCGATCGCACTCGCGTGTCCGGTCCGGCGGCGAGCACGGCCGGGCCGATCGGGCGGGCCCCGGCGATCTCCGCCGCCGAGCGCGGCCCGGGCTGGGGGTCGATCGGCCGGCGCTCCCAGGTCACGCCGCCGAGCACGGGACGAGCATCGTGCTGCAGCCGGCAGTGCTCGGCTGTGGCGAGCGCGCCGACCACGTCGCCGCCGCCCCCGATGCCCAGGCAGAGCGGGCGCCGAGCCGCGCGCAGGAGCTCGGGCTCGCTCACCGCAGCAGCCACGCGAGCTGGGCCTGGCGCTCCACCACCGCGCAGACGTCGAGCGCCCGGGCGGGCGAGTCGGCCACGGCCAGGGCGCCGTGGCGGCCGAGCAGGACCGCTCGGCGGCCTGCCAGCGCCTCCACGGCCGCCGCGGCGATCTCGTCGGAGCCGGTCGCGGCGAACGGCGCGGTGAGCACCGGCCCACCGACCGCGTGCTCGAGCTCCTCGGTGCCGGTGTCGAGCGGCTCGCCCAGGAAGCTCCAGGCGGTGGCGTGCACGCTGTGGCTATGCATGATCGCCCCGGCCTCGGGCCGCGCGGCGTAGACGGCCAGGTGCACGCGCCGCTCGCTGGACGGCTCGCGCCGCCCGGCGACCACCTCCCCGTCGAGCGCGAGGGTGACGAGGTCGCCCTCCTCCATGTCCGCGTAGGGCAGGCCGGCCGGCGTGATGTGGACCCGCTCGCCCTCGCGCGCGCTCACGTTGCCCGACGAGCCGGCGACCAGGCCGAGCCGCAGCATCTCCCGCGCCGCCGCGACGACCTCAGCCCGCGGCGACACCGGCGATGGCCTCGTCGTAGGGCGGCTCCAGGACGCCGGCCTCCGTGACGATCGCGGTCACGAGCTCGGCGGGTGTCACGTCGAAGGCGAAGTTCACCGCCGGGACCGAAGCGCCGAGCTCGGACGGATCGCGCTCCTCGATCGGGATGGCGGCGCCGTCGGGGGTGGCCGGGTCCAGCGTGGAGACCGGGGCCGCTGCGTAGAAGGGGATCCCGTGGCGGTGGGCCAGCACGGCGAGCGGGTAGGTGCCCACCTTGTTCGCCACGTCGCCGTTGGCGGCGATCCGGTCGGCCCCGACCACGATCCGGTCGACCAGCCCGCGCGCCATCAGCGCCCCGGCGCTCGAGTCGGTCACGAGCCGGAAGGGGATTCCGGCGCGCCCGAGCTCGTAAGTGGTCAGGCGGGCGCCCTGGTCGAGCGGGCGCGTCTCGCCCACCCAGACCTCGCCGAGCCGCCCCCGCTCCCAGGCGGCGACCAGCACGCCGCCCGCGGTGCCGTGGCCGGCGGTGGCGAGCGGGCCGGTGTTGCAGTGCGTGAGAGCGCGGTCCCCCGGCTCGAACCGGTCGGCGCCGAGCGCGGCCAGCCGGCGGTCGGCCTCGGCCTGCTCGCGATGGATGCGCCGGGCGCACTCGAGCGGGTCGCCGGAGGCGAGCACCCGGTCGACGGCCCAGCCC
>JBOGXS010000311.1:0-12807 GCA_050693815.1 Thermoleophilaceae bacterium
GGCGACAGCTCGAGCGGCTTCTTGAAGTGCCGCTTCGGCTCGATGAAGCGCGAGCGCCCCGCGCCCCAGCCGAACGAGATGTCCTGCAGCGGACACTCGCCGCCCTTGTCGCACACCGGGCAGTCGAGCGGGTGGTTCACGAGCAGGAACTCGACGATCGCGTTCTGCGCGTGCTTGACGCGATCGGAGGTGGTAACCACCACCATGCCGTCGCGGACGGGAGTCGAACAGGAGGTCTGCAGCTTGGGGATGCCCTCGATCTCGACCAGGCACATGCGGCAGGCGCCCACCGGCTGGCCCAGCTTCGGCTCGTAGCAGAAGTAGGGGATCTCGACGTCGCCGTACTTGGCCGCGTCCACCAGCATCGTGCCCTCGGGGGCGCGCACCTGGCGGCCGTCGATCTCGAAGCTGATCCACCTGTGCGCGGGGCGGGCCATGGGGCTAGGCGGCCCCCGCTTCCTCGACCGCGGCCAGCTCCGGCGCCGAGAAACCGACCTCCCGGTCGGCCTGCTGGCGCGCCTCCTCCATGTGCCGCTCGAACTCGGGGCGGAAGTGCTTCAGCAGCGACGCCACCGGCATCGCCATCGAGTCGCCCAGCACGCAGAGGCAGTTGCCGATGATGTTGCCCTGGACCTGCTCGAGGATGTCGAGGTCCATCGGCGTGCCCTCGCCGCGGTCGATGCGCTCGAGCGTCTTCACCGTCCAGTTGGTGCCCTCGCGGCAGGGCACGCACTTGCCGCACGACTCGTGCTGGTAGAACTCGGCCAGCCGCAGCGCGAGCGGCACGAGGGGCTGCGAGTCGTCGACGACGATGATCGAGGCGGTGCCCAGCATCGAGCCGGCCTCGGCCATGGCCTCGTAGGTGAAGGGCAGGTCGAGGTGCTCCATCGTGAGCACCGGCGCCGACGAGCCGCCCGGGAAGAAGCACTTGAGGTCGCGCCCCTCGGGCGTGCCGCCGGCGAGGCCGTAGATGATCTCGCGCACGGGGACGCCCAGCTCGACCTCGTAGTTTCCGGGTCGCTGCACGTTTCCCGACACCGAGACGATCTTGGTGCCGGTCGAGTTACCCTCGCCGAACCCTCGAAACCACTCCGCGCCGCGCTCGATTATGAGCGGGGCATTGCAGAGCGTCTCGACGTTGTTGATCAGCGTCGGCCCCTGGTAGAGCCCCTGGTTGGCGGGGAAGGGCGGCTTGAGGCGCGGGTTCCCGCGCTTGCCCTCGAGGCCGTCGAGCAGGGCGGTCTCCTCGCCGCAGATGTAGGCGCCCTGGCCGCGGTGGACCACGAGGTCGAAGCTGTGCTCGGACCCCAGGATGCGCTCGCCGAGGTAGCCGGCCTCGTACGCCTCGGCCACCGCGGCGTCGAGGATGTCGGCCTGCAGCTCGTACTCGCCGCGGATGAAGATGAAGCCCTTGTTGGCCCCGGCGGCGATCGCGCCGATGATGCAGCCCTCGATCAGCTGGTGAGGGTTGCGCTGCATCAGCAGGCGGTCCTTGAAGGCGCCGGGCTCGGACTCGTCCGCGTTGCAGCAGAGGTACTTGTCCATCGTCCCCTTGGGGATGAAGGAGGCCTTCTTGCCCATGGCGAAGCCCGCCCCTCCGCGGCCGCGCAGGCCCGACTCCTCGAGCTCGTGGAGCACTTCCTCGGGCGCCATCTCGAGCAGCGCCTTGCGCATGGCCTTGTAGCCGCCCAGCCGCTCGTAGACGGCCAGCGTGTGCAGGTCGGGCTCGTCGATGTGGGCGAGCAGGATGCGCGTCTCGGCGGTCATCCCGGGTCTCCCAGCCCGCGCCCCGAATCCCCCAGCCCGCGGCCCGGGAAGGGCGTGCGGCCCTCCCGCAGCGCGCTCGCCAGCTCGCCGGCGTCGTCCACCGAGAGCGGCCCGACGTAGCGGCCGTCGATGGAGGCCATCGGCGCCATGTCGCACGCGCCCAGGCACTCGAACTCGCGCACCTCGTAGCCCTCGAGGCCCTGCGCGGCGATGGCGTCGTACACCGCCTTGGCCTCGCGCAGGTGGCAGGCCACGCTCGTGCACACGTAGACGTAGCCCGGGCCCGTGGGGCTGGTGCGCAGCATGTCGTAGAACGTGGCGATGCTCGAGAGGTAGGCCGGCGTGACCTGCATCACCGCCGCCACCTGGTCGATCGCCTCGGGAGAGCACCAGCCGTGCAGCCGCTGGGCGGCGCCCAGGGCGGGCAGTGCGGCCGAGTGGCGCTCGGGGTACTTGGCCATATGGGCCTCGATCTCGGCGCGGAGCCCGTCGGGCACCTCGACTGCCGCCGGGTCGGGGATCGTGGCCGGGTCCTCGTCGAGGCGCACGGCCTCGTCCCAGCCCGGCGGCAGCGGGACGGCGCGGATGCCGCCCTCGTCCGCCGTGTCCGAGGTCGCCGGCTGGCCGGCGACGGAGGAATCCCGATTCACCGGTCGATCCCTCCCAGTATCGGGTCGAGCATGGCCACGCACGAGATGAAGTCGGCGATCAGCGAGTCCTTGGCCATCTCCGGCAGGCTCTGCAGGTTCACGAAGCTCGGGTCGCGCATGTGCACGCGTGCGGGCTTGGCGGAGCCATCGGCCACCACGAAGCAGCCCAGCTCGCCGCGCGGCGACTCGATCGCCACGTACGTCTCGCCAGGCGGCACGCGGAAGCCCTCGGTCACCAGCTTGAAGTGGTGGATCAGCGCCTCCATCGAGGTGGCCAGCTCGTGCCGGGGCGGCAGCGCCACCTTGCGGTTGTTGGTGATCCACGGCCCCTCGGGCATCCCGTCCAGGGCCTGCTCGACGATCTTGACCGACTCGCGCATCTCGTCCATGCGGACCTTGAAGCGGTCGTAGTTGTCGCCGTGGATGCCGACCGGGACGGCGAAGTCGAAGTCGTCGTAGGACGAGTAGGGAATCGCCTTGCGCAGGTCCCAGGGGTGCCCGGTGGCCCGCAGGAGCGGCCCGGTCACGCCCAGCTCGAGCGCCCGCTCGGTCGAGATCACGCCCGTGCCCTTGAGCCGCCGCAGCCAGATCTCGTTGCGGTCGAGCAGGTCCTCGTACTGGTCGAGCCGCCGCGGCATGATCTCGAGGAGCTCGCGCACCTTCTGCTCCCACCCCGGCGGGACGTCCTCGAAGACGCCGCCGACCTGGAAGTAGCGCGTGTGCATCCGCTGTCCGCCCGACATCTCGAACAGGTCGAGGACCAGGTCGCGGTCGCGGCAGCCCCACCAGAGCATCGTTATCGCGCCGATGTCGAGCGCGCCGGTAGCGAGCCCGAACAGGTGCGAGGCGATCCGGTTCAGCTCGAGGTGGGCCACGCGCAGGTACTGGGCGCGCGGCGGCACGTCGATGTCGAGCAGCTTCTCGACGGCCATGCAGAAGGCCATCGCGTTGTAGTAGTAGGCCAGGTAGTCCATCCGCTCGACGAACGTGATGGCCTTCCAGTACTGCTGGTCCTCGCAGCTCTTCTCGATGCCGGTGTGGACGTAGCCGATGATCGGCTTCACGTCGCGCACCACCTCGCCCTCGAGCGTGGTGAGCAGCCGCAGCACGCCGTGGGTGGCCGGGTGGTGCGGGCCGATGTTGATCGTGAAGAGCTCGTCGTGGCCGTCGCCCTCGAGGACGGCCTCGGTGCCGGAGACGGGCTCCTCGCTCAGGCTCCGAGGCTCACTCATACCAGCGCGGGTACTGCCCCTCGTTGAACGTGTAGAGCACCGGCTCGCCGCCCATGGGGAAGTCGCGCCGCTGGGGAAAGCCCTCGTAGTCCTCGGGCATCAGGATGCGGCGCGGGTCGGGGTGGCCGTCGAAGACCACGCCGAACATGTCGTACACCTCGCGCTCCTGGTAGTCGGCGGTGGGAAACAGGTCGACCACGCTCGGCAGCCTGGGGTCGTCCACCCCTAGCCGGGTCTTCACGTTCAGCCGGTCGGTGCGCTCCATCGACAGCAGCTGGTAGTGCACGCCGAGGCGCGGCGCGTCGGGCAGGTAGTCGCACCCGTGTACGCTCATGAGGACGGTCCAGGGCTCGTCGTCGGTGTCGCGCAGGTAGGCGAGCACGTCCCGGACGCGCGCCGGCGCCACCTCGAGCGTGGCCTGCTCGCGGAAGAACGAGGTGCCCGCGACCGCCTCCTCGCCGACCCCGTCGCGCACGCGCTGGGCGATCAGCTCGAGCCCCGTCGCGTCAGGCAAGTTGGTTACCTCCGCGGGGCATCCAGCCCCGCGTCCTGATGGCCCACCTCGGCATCCGGCCTCGAGTAACCATCGGGACGCTCCTCTGTTCCGTGAGCGTTGTATCGCTCGCGCCAGCCCATCCCGGGCTCGCCCATGATCTTGTCCTGCAGCTTCATGATCCCGTAGATCAGGGCCTCGGGCCGGGGCGGGCAGCCCGGCACGTAGACGTCGACGGGCAGGAACTTGTCGGCGCCCGCGACCAGCGCGTAGTTGTTGAACATGCCGGCGCTGGAGGCGCAGGCGCCCATCGAGATCACCCACTTGGGCTCGAGCATCTGGTCGTAGAGCCGCCGGATGATCGGGGCCATCTTGATCGACACGCGCCCCGATAGGATCAGCAGGTCGGCCTGGCGCGGCGTGAAGCGGATCGCCTCGGCGCCGAAGCGGGCCAGGTCGTTGCGGGGCGAGCCGATCACCGTGATCATCTCGATCGCGCAGCAGGCGAGGCCGAACCCGAGCGGGAAGAGGCAGTTCTTGCGCGCCCAGTTCTGGGCGGTCTCGAGCGTCGTGAAGAGCAGCCGCTCCTCGACGAACTCCTCGAGGTCGCGCCCGGCTAGCTCGCCGCGCAGCATCTGCTGGGCCTTCAGCTGGCGGACGCGCATGTCGTCGACCTTCGTGCGAGTCACTTCCACTCGAGCGCCCCCCTTCGCCAGACGAACACGAAGGCGATCAGCAGGAGCACGACGAAGACGATCGTCTCCACGAGCGCGAAGACCCCGAGGGCGTCGAGCTGGAGCGCCACGGGATAGAGGAAGATGACCTCGATGTCGAACAGGATGAAGAGCATCGCGATCAGGTAGAAGCTGATCCCGAAGCGAAAGCTCTTCCTGATCTCCGATGGGAGCCCGCTCTCGTAGGACTCGCTCTTGACCCTCCCCGGGCGCTTGGGTCCGAGCACGCTGTTGGCGAGCGTGAAGGCGGTGCCGATCCCGATCCCCAGCACCAGGAAGACGAGGGCTGGCAGGTAGCTCTTCAGCACTCCAGCCGGGAGGTATAACGGTTTCTTGTGCGGCGGTGCTACATAGTGCGGAAGGACACCCGCTGAGCGGGTTTCACATGGTGTTGGGCATCGCCGTGCTCGCCTCCAACGCGATCGCCGCGGGGTGGGGAGCGGTGGGCTGGCTGCGGCGCGACGCCCGCGCCTCGATCGTCTTCTGGCCCCTGCTGCGAGTGGCCCAGGCGACCGTGGTGGTGCAGGCCGTGGTGGGCTTCATCCTGCTCGCCCGCGGCGCCTCGGCCCCGGACGGGCTGCACGCCGCCTACGGGATCGCGCCGCTCGTGATCTCGCTCGTGTCCGAGGGCATGCGCGTGGGGATCGCGCAGCGCGAGCTCGAGGACGTGGACGACGTGGAGGCGCTGGAGCGCTCGGAGCAGATCGCCGTGGCGCGTCGCGTCGCGCTCGGCGAGATGGGCGTGATGACCGTGGGCGCGCTGCTGATCCTCACGCTGGCGCTGCGGGCGTACCAGACGGGGGGCTAGTACGCGCGGCCGGAAGCTCCGTCGGGAATCGGCGAGCGACTGGGCGTGGCTGGCAAGTCCGGTGGACGAAGTCGATGCCGGGGTGTTTCCGGCGAAGCCGGAACAAGGGGGCGGAGCCCCCTCGTCGGCGAGTCCGCCGGACGCCGCCAGGCGCGTCCAGGCGCCGCCGAAACCGCGGAACTTACGGACGCGTGTACTAGGCAAGCCCCGCGTACCAGAGGCCGAACATCATCCCGAACAGGCCGAGGCCGGGGATCAGGACGGTCCGGTAGAGCGGCTCGACGATCGGTCTGGTGAGCACCCAGGCGAAGGCCGTCGTGCAGGCCGCCATCGACACGATCGACATCGGGGCGAACACGGCGAGTGCGAGCGCGGCCTCGAGCTCGGTGGGCAGCGCCGCGATCAGGAGCAGCACCACCGCGCCGGTTCCGGCCAAGCCGTGGAGGGCGCCGATCCCGAGCGCCTGGGCCGGGCTGCGCACGTGCCGGTGCTCCTCCGG
The DNA here is from genome assembly GCA_050693815.1 of Thermoleophilaceae bacterium. Lineage (GTDB taxonomy): Bacteria > Actinomycetota > Thermoleophilia > Solirubrobacterales > Thermoleophilaceae > JACVRW01. The sequence goes on from JBOGXS010000311.1 coordinate 6,184, forward strand.
ACCCGCGCGGCGAAGGTGCCGGCGGCGGGCGTGTCCGGAGGCGTGCTCGTGAGCGGACGCACGGAAGTCCCCCCGCCCCCACTTGAGGATCACGCGCAGGGCGAGGAGGAGGATCACGACCCCGATGGCCTTCTCGGCGGCCGACTCCAGCCAGGCCGGGAGCGCGGTCTTGAAGGCGATCAGCGGGATGCCGATCGCGAGCAGCGCCCCGGCGTGCCCCACTCCCCACCAGCCGCCCAACCTCGCCGCCCGCCGGGGGTCGCCGCCGTCGGCCGCCACGAGCGAGGTCACCGCCACGAGGTGGTCGGGGTCGGAGGCATGGCGAAGCCCCAGCACGAACGCGATTCCCAGCGCGACGAGGAGCGGAGCGCCGTCGATCAGGCCCGTGAGCCACTCGTCCAGGTGCTCGAACGGGCCGAACAGGAAGTCGAAGTCCATCTCAGCCCCTCCTCGCGCAGTCGGCGCACCGGCCGAGGACGGGAAAGTGGTTGAAGCGGGCCTCGTAGCCGAAGCGCTCCCGTATCAGCGACCGCACGGACTCCATCTCCTCGGGCTCGACGGCTGCGACGGACCCGCACGAGTCGCAGACGAGGTACTCGCGCTCGCCCGTGCCGGCCGGTGCGTAGAGGCCCGGTCCGTGCCCGAGATGGAAGTGGCGCACGAGGCCGACCTCCTCGAGCGTCTCGAGGTTGCGGTAGACGGAGGCGAGGTCGGACCGCGGCAGCCGGCCGGCCAGGCCGGTGGCCACCTGCTCGGCCGTGACGGGCGCGGGCGCGCCGTAGAGCGCCTCGAGCACCAACCGCCGAGCCGCGGAGACCCGGAGCCCGCGAGCGCGAAGGGCTTCGACGGCCGACTCGAGGTCGGGGGCGTCGAGTGGAGGGCCGGTGCTGGGCGCGGTCATGACTCCGGGGCGCCTCACCTTAGGACGAATCGGCCGTAAGTGCAACCCATTCGCGCCTTCCGGGTGGTGACCCTTGTTGCGCGGCGTCGAGTAACACTTCATCGCCCACCGATGGTCACCTTTCGCCCCCGCGAGCACTCGATGCGCGCCGATCTCGGCCGCCTCAAGGAGGCGCGCGACTTCGCCGATCGCGCCGCCGCCGAGTTCGGCTTCGACGAGGACGCCCGCTACCAGGTCAGGCTCGCCCTGAGCGAGGCGGTCACGAACGCCATCCAGCACGGCTCGAGCTCGCCCGACGACCCGGTTCGCATCGTCGTGGCCGAGGAGTCCGGCGCGCTGGTGTTCGAGGTGGTCGACACGGGCCGCTTCGTGCCACGCGTGACCCGCCGCGGCACCATGCCCGAGAGCGGCCGCGGACTCGAGTTCATGCGCCTGATGATGGACGAGGTGGACCTGCGCCCGGGGATCGGCGGGACCTTGCTGCGGCTGGCGAAGCGGCTCGGATAGCCAGTACGCGCGGTCGCGTGTAATTGGCCCCGGCGGCGGCCCTAATCGCCGCCGAATCTGACGACCGCCGGCGTAACCGGCCGGGGATGAAGGTCGTCACCGGCCGTCGCCGGGGCGATGACCCTTTCGCGGCCTGGAGCTGCTCTCCTGCTGCCTTGCCGCAGCCGTGCCGCAGCCGTGCCGCAGCCGTGCCGCAGCCGTGCCGCAAGCACTCGGCTCGGCCGAGTGCGCGCGGATCGATTCGTCGGCTCGGCCGAGTGCGCGCGGATCGGCTATCTGACGCGCAGCTCCCCCACCATCCCGAGCTCCGCGTGGTCCCCCACCGTGCAGATCATCTCGTAGCGGCCGTGCTCGAGGTTCACGCGCGCCGTCTCGGTGCGCCCGCCGGGGAACGTGGTGGTGCCGCCGACGTCCTCGCCGTCGCGGGTCAGTCGCAGGTTGTGGGCCAGCTCGCCCACGTTCTCCAGTCGGATCGTGAGCGTTCCGGCGCCCCGGACAATCACCCGGCCGGGGTCGAAGGAGTACTCGTCGCCGACCACCCGAACGGTCGAGTTCGGGTTGACGGTGACCGTGCGCACCTGCTCCTCGTCGTCGTCGTCTCCGCATCCCGCGAGGACGGCAACGATCCCGCAAGCGAGGGCGAGGCGACGCATTCGAGCGGATACTATGCGCCGCCGTGACGCGCCCGGTCGCCATCGCCAGCGCCCTCGCTGCCACCGTTCTGGCGGCCGGATGCGGAGGCGAGATCACCGTGCCCGAGGACGGCTCCGCCGCCAGCCGAGGCGCCGAGCTCTTCTACGAGCGCTGCTCGGGCTGCCACTCGATCGACGCGGCCAACGCCTACGGGTCCAAGCCACCCGACTCGCTCGAGGGTGGCGAGCGCACCAACGGCCCGAACTTCAACGTGCGCCAGGTGAGCCGCGACGATGCCCTGTTCGCGATCCGCAACGGCGGCTTCTCCGGCGCGATCATGCCGGCGAACATCGTGGTCGGCGAGGACGCGGAGGCCGTGGCCGCGTTCCTGGCCGAGTACTCCGGGGGCGAGAGCGGCTCCAACGACCAGACCTCGTCCGGCCAGACCGGCGGCTAGCCTGGAGGAGGGGTCGCGGTGCTCGACCTCAGGCAAATCCGCGCGGACCCGGAGCCGGCACGCGCCGCTCTCGCCCGTCGCGGCTTCGACGCGGCGCTGCTCGACCAGGCGCTCGAGCTGGACGAGCGCCGGCGGGCGATCCTGCCGGAGCTGGAGGACGTTCGGCGGGGGAAGAACGAGGCCTCGAAGCGCATCGGCGAGCTGAAGCGGGCCGGCGAGGACGCCTCGGAGGCGATCGAGGTGGTGGGCTGGGTCTCCGCGCGCGAGAGGGAGCTCGACGAGGAGCTTCGCGAGGTCGAGGAGCGCCGGGCGGCGGCGGTCGCCGCCCTGCCCAACCTCCCCGACCGCAGCGCCCCCGACCGGGACGAGGTGCTGCGGGAGGAGGGCGAGGCCGGCCGGGGCGGCCGCAACCACGTCGAGCTGCTGGGCGGCCACCTCGACCTGGAAGCAGGCGCGCGCGTGTCGGGGTCGCGCTTCGCGTACCTGAAGGGGCCGCTCGTCAGGCTCGAGCTCGCCCTCGTGCAGTGGGCCGTGGACCTGCTCGAGGAGAAGGGCTTCACGCCGGTCGTGCCGCCGGTGCTGGTGCGCGAGCAGGCGCTGCTCGGCACCGGCATGCTGCCCGACACCGAGCAGCAGATCTACCGCGTCCCCGACGACGACCTCTACCTGGCCGGAACGAGCGAGGTGCCGCTCGCCTCGCTGCACGCCGGTGAGATCGTCGAGGGCCTGCCGCTGCGCTACGCCGGGTTCTCCTCGTGCTTTCGACGCGAGGCGGGCGCCGCGGGCAAGGACACGCAGGGCATCTTCCGGGTGCACCAGTTCGACAAGGTGGAGATGTTCGCGTTCGTCGAGCCGGACGAGTCGCCGGCGGAGCACGAGCGGCTGCTGGGGATCGAGGAGGAGATCCTGCGGGCGCTCGGGATCCCGTACCGCGTGGTGAACATCGCGGTGGACGACCTCGGCAACTCGGCGGCCAAGAAGTACGACCTGGAGGCGTGGCTGCCGGGGCAGGAGCGCTTTCGCGAGCTGACCTCGTGCTCCAACACGACCGACTACCAGGCCCGCCGCCTGGACGTGCGCCACCGGCCCGCCGAGGGCGCGTCGCCGCGGCACGTGCACACGCTGAACGGCACGGCCGTGGCGGTCGGCCGCACGATCATCGCGATCGCCGAGAACCACCAGCGCGAGGACGGGACCGTGGGGATCCCGGACGTGCTGCATCCCTTCGGGGCACCGTCAACTATCGAACCCCATCCCTAGTCGGTCGAGCGTCTTCAGCCAAGGCCCGCGACGGCCGTCGTTGCGATCGGCCTTGGCGAGCGCTCGCCGGGTCAGCGTGATCCCGGCCCAGCGCAGGGGCTCGGGCGGGAACGGGAGGGGCTTGCTCCTCACCATGCCGAGGCGGGTGCGCTCGGTGTCGCGGCCATCCGCAAGGTCGAGCGCCACCTGGGCGCCGAAGCGGCTGGCGGCCACGCCCAGGCCCGTGTAGCCGACGGCGTACACGGCGCGGCCGCCGAGCGCCCCGCCGAACATGACCGAGAAGCGGGAGCAGGTGTCGATGGCGCCGCCCCAGCGGTGGGTGAAGCGGATGCCATCGAGCTGGGGGAAGGTCTCGAAGAAGTGCGCCGCGAGCAGCTCGAAGGTGGCCGGGCGCTCGTCGAGGTGCGGGCCCATGCCGTTGCGGAAGTTGTAGACGGCGTCGTAGCCACCCCAGAGGACGCGGTCGTCGCTCGTCAGCCGGTAGTAGTGGAACTGGTTGCCGAGGTCGGTGAGGCCCTGGCGGCCGGCCCAGCCGAGCTCGGCCCGCCGGCCCCTGTCGAGCGGCTCGGTCACGAGCACGTAGTCGTAGACGGGGACGACGTAGCGCCGGATCGCCCGTACGAGCGGCGGGAAGGCGCTGGTGGCGAGGATGGCCTTGCGGGCTTTGACGCTTCCTGCCTTCGTCTTGGCTCGTACTCCGCCGCCGTCCCGTTGCAGGGCAATGACGGGGGAGCTGTCGTGGAGGTGCACCCCGTTCGCGCGCGCAGCTCGCGCCAGGCCCCAGGCGAGCCGTGCCGGGTCCACTACGGCGCGGCCGTCGGGCAGGTGGGCCGCCCCGTGGTAGGTGGGCGAGCGGACCTCGGCTCGGGCGCGCTCGGCGCTCCAGGCCTCGGCGCGCCAGCCGTATCGGCGGGCGGTCTCCACGATCTCGGGGATGGACTCGGCCTGGTGGGGGGCGGTGGCGAAGGCGAGCTCGCCGGTCTCCTCGAAGCCGGCCTCGATCCCGTGCCGGCGGACGGCTTCCTTGATCGCCTCGAAGTTCTCCCGCCCGAGGCGCTCGAGCTGGGGCATCTCGCCCGGCCAGCGCGAGGCCCCGTTCTCGATCCCGTGGGTGAGGGAGGCGTCCATGAAGCCGCCGTTGCGCCCGGTGGCGCCGAAGGCGATCCGCTCGCCCTCGAGCAGCACGACCTCGCGCCTGGGGTCCCGCTCCCGCGCGAGCAGCGCCGTCCAGAGCCCGGTGAGCCCGCCGCCCACGACCAGCAGGTCGGCGTCTTGGTCGCCCTCGAGGGGAGGCCCGGGCACGGGCGCCCCGGGCTGGGAGAGCCAGAACGGCCGCTGCTCGGCGTCGGCGTAGGAACGGCGGACGTCGGCGGGCCGCACGAGCGCAGCCTACGGGCGCCTACGATGAAGACGCCACGGAGGGGTGGCAGAGCGGACGAATGCGGCGGTCTTGAAAACCGCTAGGGGCCATCCCGGTCCCTCGTGGGTTCGAATCCCACCCCCTCCGCTTGCTTAAGGGGCGAAGTTGGCCGCTGTGCTGCTTAACGTCCGGTATGCGGACGCAAAGCAGGACGGCGGAGCTGGTGCTCGCAGGGTTGGCGCATGGCCAGCACGGGGTGGTTACTCGGGTGCAGGCCTTGGCAGCGGGCGTCTCGGCCTCCGGGATAGAGCGGCGGCTGCGCAAGGGCACGCTGCTTCGCGTGTTCCCCGGGGTGTACCGCGTCGGGCACCGTGCGCCGAGCGTCGAGGCCCGGTACCTCGCGGCGGTGCTCGCATGTGGGGAGGGCGCGCTGTTGAGCGGCCGGGCGGCCGGCCACCTCCTCGCCCTCCTCAGGGGCCCGGCCCCCGCTCCCGAGGTGACGACGCCGACCCAGCGTCGCATCGAAGGCATCCGCACACGGCGGGCGCGAACCATGCACCCCGCTGACGCGACGATCTTCCGTCGCATTCCCGTCACGACCGTGCCGTGCACGCTCGTGGACCTCGCGGCGGTTCTGGCGCTCGACGAGCTGGCGCGTGGATGTCACGAGGCAGGTGTGCTCTACGGCACGACTCCGGCACAGGTCGAGGCCGCTCTCGCCCGCAGGCCGAACAGCCCCGGCGCGGCAAAGCTACGGCGCGTCCTGCGCGGCGATGCGCGCGTCACGCTCAGCGAGCTCGAGCGGCGCTTCCTGGCGCTCCTGCGAGGGGCCGGCCTGGCGCTGCCGCAGACCAACCGGCCCGCGAGCGGGCGCCACGTGGACTGTCGCTGGCCCGAGCTGCACCTCACGGTCGAGCTCGACAGCTACCGCTACCACAGCTCCAGGCACGCCTGGGAGCAGGATCGCCGCCGCGAGCGAGAGGCCCACGCCCGCGGCGACGACCTTCGCCGTTACACCTACGGCGACGTCTTCGAGGGCCCGCGCCTCATGATGTCCGAGCTGCAGGCGCTGCTGCCGGCCGCATAGCGGCTCCGACTACCGCTCTCAGTACGCTTGGAACAGCGGCCCGCGTGGCCCGTCCGATGCTGCCCGCGCTGCTCTGAACACGCGTGATCAGTCCCGAACAGCTCGCCGAGGCGCTCGACCGCATCCACCCACGCGACCGGGAGCTTCTGTCCCTGTCCCTCCGGCGAAGGGTGCCGGACGAGGCGCTCGGCCGCCTGTACGACTGCGAGTCGACCGAGGTGGCGCGCCGGCGTGCGGGTGCGATCGAGCGCCTGGCAGACGAGCTGGAGCTGCAGCGAGGGGAGGATCTGGGGGCGGTGCTGAAGGCTCTGCTCGAGCCGGGGACCTGGAGCGCCGCAGCGGCCACGGCGGGCGAGGAGTTCGCAGCGGAGGCCGGCGTGGCCGGAGGCCCGCCCACCGCGGTGCCGCCTCCCGACGAC
>JBOGXS010000312.1:0-4235 GCA_050693815.1 Thermoleophilaceae bacterium
CGCCGCGATCGCGCAGCAGCACGCCAAGGCCGCCGGTGAACGGGAGTGCCTGCATCAGCTCGGCGTGCTCGCGGGCGCCGCGCCAGGGCGAGAACGACAGCAGGATGCTGGGCGGCGTGGCCACGTGCTCGTACTTCACGCCGTAGCCGCGGCCGTCCATGTCCACGTCCTGGTCGGAGTAGGTCGAGGACAGCATCCCCTCCCAGGGCCGCACCTCCTCGTCGAACTGGCCCCAGACCACGAGCACGGGATGGAGCCGCAGGTGCTTGCCGAGCGCCTTCGACGACACGCCCGAGCGCGACAGCAGCACCGGCGTGTGGAGCGAGCCGCACGCGCTGACCACGGCCCGGGCCCGCACGGTCACCCGGTGCCCGGCCGCCGTGCGCGCCTCCACGCCGCGCGCGACCCCCGCCTCGATCGAGACCCGCTCCGCGCGCGTCTCCACGAGCATCCGCGCGCCGGCCTCGTGGGCGTCCTGGAGCCAGGTCTTGAGCGTGGACTGCTTCGCTCCCAGCTGGCAGCCGTAGTGGCACAGCCGGCAGACCTCCTCGCGGCAGCCGCGCACGTTGCGCTCCATCACGTCCCACTCCCAGCCGAGCCGGTCGAGCCCCTGGCGGATCGTCTCGTCGCGGCGACTCGGGACGCTGTGCTCCGCATTCACGCCGATCCGCTCCCAGACCGCGTCGAGGCTCTCGTCGAACTCCGGCGCGGCCACGGCGGCCAGCCCGTGGTCTGTGGCCCACTCCCGACGCACCTCGTCGGGGGTCCGGAACGAGAAGGTGTAGTTGACGAGGGTGGAGCCGCCCAGCCCCTGTGCCGCCAGCAGGCCGACGCCTCCGTCCGCGCTGGCCATCCCTCCGCCGTTCAGGTAGAGGCGGTCGAAGCCGGCGAGCTCTGAGCCGTGGAAGTCCTTCTCCGTGAAGTAGCGGCCGGCCTCGAGCACGATCACGTCGAGGCCGGCGCCGGCCAGCACCGCCGCGGCCGTGCCGCCGCCGGCACCCGAGCCGACCACGACCACGTCGCAGTCGAGCGTCACGTCCTCGGTCACCTCGACCGGCTCGATGCCCGGCGGCGGGGGGCTCTCGGGCGCGTCGAGCGGCCCGGGGAAGCCGACCGAGTCCCACACCGGGTTCCGCTCCCCGTCGCCCTTGCCGTAGTAGGCGAGCAGCGTGCCCTTGCGGAGGGCCTGGAAGGCGGCCCGGCGCTGGACCACGCGGCTGTCGGCCCAGGAGAGCAGCACGCGCTCGCGCTCCTCCTGGGAGAGCGAGCTGAAGCGGCCCCAGCCGCCACCCGCGATCGCGCACAGCAGGCGGGTGTCCCAGAGGCCGAGCAGCTGGGCCACCTGCTTGCGCTCGGCCGCGCGCGGGTTGCGGGACACGAGCTCGAGCAGCGCCTCGGGCACCCCGAGCTCGGTGGCAGAGGGGAGCCCGTCGCCGCCGGGGGCGAAGGTGTCGCAGATGGCGTTGAGCGCGCCGCGGGCCTTCGGGGAGAGCTCGGTGGCGACGCTCACGGTTCAGACGTCGTACGCGGCGCCCTCTACGGCCACCTCGACCGAGCCGCCGAAGGCCTCCTCGGCCTCGCGCCGGGCCCACTCCGCGTCGAGCTCGTCGGAGATGTGCACGAGCACCAGTCGATCGACGCCGGCGTCGCGGGCGTGCTCGCCGGCCTCGCCCGGCGTGAGGTGGCCGCGCACGCCGGTGCGCTCCGGGCGCGGCAGCGTCGCCTCGACCAGCATCAGCTCGGCCCCGCTCGCGAACTCCGTGAGGGCGTCAGTCGGACGGCAGTCGGCCCCGTACACGATCCGCCCCGACCCGTTCTGCGAGGTCAGGCACATCGCGAACGTCTCCGTGAAGTGGGGCACCGCCTGGAAGGCCACCCGCATCGGGCCCACCTCGAGCTGGCTCGACGGGTCGTACTCGCGCAGCTCGAAGGCGTTCTCGATCAGGTCGTCGTTGCCCCAGGCGCCGACCACGCGGCGAAACGTGTCGCGGGCCCCGGGCGGCGCGTGCAGGGCTGGGCAGGCGGGGCGGTCCGTGCCCGGCCAGCGGTCGACCGGCACCGGCTGCTGGCGCGGGGCATAGGTGAGCGCGTAGGCGAAGGGGACGAGGTCGAGGAAGTGGTCGGCGTGCAGGTGTGAGATGAGGACGGCGTCCACGTCCACGTAGTCGATCCGCTGGCGCAGCTTGCCGAAGACGCCGTTGCCGCAGTCGATCAGCACGGCGGTCCCCTCGTCCTCGAGCAGGTAACCGGAGCAGGCGCCCCCGGCGTCCTGCCAGGACGGCGACTTGCCGAGCACGGTCAACCGCATGGGCGGAGCCTACTCCGCCCGGAAATCGATCCGCGCGCACTCGGCCGAGCCGAGTGCTTGCGGCCAGGCGCGCGGGATCCGCCGGTCAGGCGTGCGGCTGCGGGAACGCGTAGGCGGCGGTAGTGCGCTCGGTGCGGAAGACGAAGGCCAGCTGGCGCTCGGGGGCCAGACCGCGCTCGGCCGGGCGGAAGGTCGTACACGGCTTGTCGAGGTTGAGCGCGCAGAGCATGTTCTGGTGGAAGTAGCAGTCCTCGCAGCGGACGGGCTTCGTCTTCGACATCCCGGCCATCCTGCAACAGCACGGCCGAGGGTGCCAGCCGGGAAGCCGCAAAACCGAGCAATTTCGTTTGGCCGCAATTTGCCGGGTGTTCGGGACGGCCCTCGCTCGGAGCGGGTTTTCTAGGGGGGTGAAAGCCATCCGCGCGCACGCGGCCGAGCCGCGCGCTTGCGGCTTAGGATGCAGCGCTCGATGGAGCTAGTGACCGGAGCCACCGGATACATCGGCGGTCGCCTCCTGCGCCGGCTGGCGGGAGACGGCCGCGCGGTGCGCGCGCTGGCCCGCCGCCCCGAGGCCGTGGAGCGGGGCGAAGGGGTGGAGGCCGTGCAGGGCGACCTCGTGACCGGGACGGGGCTCGACGAGGCGCTGGCCGGGTGCCGCAGCGCCTACTACCTCGTTCACTCGATGGAGCCGGCCGAGAACGGGGCCGGCTTCGCCGACAGCGACCGCCGAGCCGCCGAGGCCTTCGGGCGCGCCGCCGCGCGGGCCGGCGTGGAGCGGATCGTGTACCTGGGCGGCATCGCCCCGGCCGGCGGCCCCTCGCCGCACCTGCGCTCGCGGCTCGAGGTGGAGGAGATCCTGCTCGGCGCGGTGCCGGGCTCGACCGCGCTGCGCGCCTCGATCGTGGTCGGCGCCCTCTCGCCGTCCTTCCGCGTGCTGGTCCGGCTCGTGGAGCGCCTGCGCGTGCTGCCCATGCCGGCCTGGCGGCGCAACCGCACGCAGCCGATCGCCGAGCGCGACGTGGTCGAGCTGCTGGCCCGCACGCCCGAGGTGCCGGCCGCCGCGGGGCGCTCGCTCGACGCCGTGGGACCCGACGTGATGACCTACGGCGAGATGATCGAGCGGATCGCCGAGGCCATGGGGGTCGGCCGCATGCCCGTCGGCTTCGGGGCCTCGCTCACCCCGCCCGCCAGCGCGGTCGTGGCCGCCGTCAGCGGCCAGCCGCTCGAGCTGGTGCGGCCGCTGATGGAGAGCCTCGAGTCGGACATCCTCCCGCGCGATGCCGGCGAGTCCGCGCGGCTGTACGGCATCCGTCCGCTCCCCTTCGGGCGAGCGGTGGACCGCGCCCTGCGCGAGTGGGAGTCCCGCGAGCCGCTGGGGGCACGGTGAAGGTCGAGCGCACGGTCGAGATCGCTGCGCCGCCCGAGCGTGTGTACGAGGTGGTGATGGACCCCGCGCGACTCGAGGAGTGGGTGACGATTCACCATCACCTCGAGGACGCTCCGAGCGGCCCGCTCGAGCACGGCTCGAAGCTGACCCAGTGCCTCAAGCTCGCCGGCAAGAAGTTCAGGGTGCGCTGGACGGTGGTGGAGAACGAGCCCTACCGGCGTGTGGTGTGGGAGGGCAGGGGACCGGTCGGTTCGCACGCCCACATCGAGTACGGATTCTCTGCGGAGGACGGGGCGACCGATTTCTCGTACATGAACGAGTACGAGCTGCCCGGCGGGCGGCTCGGGAAGCTGGCCGGCCGTAGCCTTGCCCGGATCGCCCAAAGGGAGTTGGAGGCGACCTTGCAACGCCTCAAGTCACTAGTAGAGTAACCGTTAATGACCGACTTCCTTGCAGAGAAACGCAAAGAGATAGACGCGCGACTGCGTGAGCTGCGTCCACTCGTGGACGAGTTCCACCAGCTGGAGAAGGCGTCGGCCG
>JBOGXS010000313.1:0-5640 GCA_050693815.1 Thermoleophilaceae bacterium
CGGCTGATCGCGCCCGCGCTGGCGGGCTCGTTCACCCCGCGGCCGCACCGCCGGGCGCTGTTCCTCGAGCGCCGCCGCGGCGGCGAGTGGCGCAAGGTGACCCGGATCCGCACGACGAGGGCGGGCCGCTACCGCGTGCAGATCGACCGCTCGGGCGTGTACCGCGTGCGCGCCGGGCGGATCAGCGGCCCGAGCGTCCGGGTGCCGTGAACCGCCGTGCCGCAAGCAATCGGCTCGGCCGAATGCGCGCGGATCCGTGTCACGGGGGCCTGAACCTGAAGGTCACCACGTCGCCGTCGCGCACCTCGTAGTCGCGTCCCTCGACCCGGGACAGCGCCTGCTCGCGCGCCGGCGCGTAGCCCCCCGCTCTCACCAGGTCCTCCCAGCCCGTCACCTCGGCGGCCACGAAGCCGCGCTCCATGTCGGTGTGCACGGCGCCGGCGGCCCGGCGGGCCCGGGTGCCCCGCTCGATCGCCCGGGCGCGCGCCTCCTTACCCCGGTCCGCCGTGAAGAACGAGATCAGGCGCAGCAGCGCGAAGGCCTCGCGTATCACCGTGGCCAGGCCCGACTCGGCGAGCCCAAGCTCCTCACGCATCGCCGCCGCCTCGTCGTCGTCCAGCTCGGCCAGCTCCGACTCGAGCCGGGCCGAGACCGCGGTGGCCCGCGCTTCGCGCGCCGCGGCGTGCTCTACCAGCGCGGGCGGCGGCTCGAGCGGCTCGCCCTCGGCCACGTTGGCGACGTAGAGCACCGGCTTCGAGGTGAGGGCCGACAGCCGCGTGGCGGCTCCGGGGGCATCCTCGGGCTCCGGCAGCGTCCGGACGCCGCTCCCGGCGCGCAGCGCCTCGACCACCTCGCGCAGCCAGCGCTCCTCGGCCACCGGCTCCCTCTCGAGCGAGCGCGCCTGCCGGGCTACGCGCTCGAGGCGGCGCTCGGCCTGCTCGAGGTCGGCGTAGAGAAGCTCGGTCTCGACCGCCTCCACGTCGGCCAGGGGATCCACCCGGCCCTCGGGGTGGACCACCTGCGCGTCCGCGTGGGCTCGGACCACGTGGACGATCGCGTCGGTCTCTCGGATGTTGCCCAGGAACTGGTTCCCGAGCCCCTCGCCCTGGTGCGCGCCCCGAACGAGGCCGGCGATGTCGTGGAACTGGATCACCTCGTGCACGACCGGGCTCGCGCCCACGGTCTCCGCCACCCGCTCGAGGCGCTCGTCGGGAACGCCGACCACGGCCACGTTCGGCTCGAGCGTGGTGAAGGGGTAGTTGGCGGCCTGCGCCCCGGCGCGGGTGAGCGCGTTGAACAGCGAGGACTTGCCCGCGTTCGGCAGGCCGACGATGCCGATCCTCATGTGAGTCGCTCGACGGCCCTGCCGAGCAGCGCCCCGGCCACGATGTCGGACGGGTAGTGCACCCCGAGGTACGGCCGTGACAGCGCCATCAGCGCCGCCGCGCAGTAGAGGGGTCGGGCCGGAAGTGCCTTGGAGAGGGCGGCGGCGGCGGCGAACGACATGGACGAGTGCGCCGACGGATAGGAACGCCCCGACAGAGTGGGCACGAGTGCGGGGATCTCCTCCTCGAGCACGGGACGAGCGCGACGAACGAGCTGCTTGACGCCCGAGTTCACGACGAGAGCGATCAGGGTCACCCGCATGGCGCGGGCGTAGAGCGGCCGGCGCCGGGCGTCGAGGAGAAGGCCGGCGAGTGCGATGCAGTGCCACAGCATCCCGTTCTCGCCCGCCATCGCGTACCGCCGGACGGCGCGCTCGAGCGGCGGCCAGTGGCCGCGCGTGCGCAGCAGGCGGAGCAGCTTCAGGTCGAGCGCGGCCAGCACGGGCGGTGCTGGACCTTAGAACCCGACGTGCTGTGCTTCGGTGTCGATGCGGACGTAGACGACCTGCGAGAGGTCGATCGAGATGCTCGAGTCCGCCGTCTCCAGCTCGAACCAGCGCTCTGAGCGCTCGTCCGAGAGAGCGGCGCGCAAACCGTCGAAGGAGGCCTGCTCGACGCGCGCGGGCAGCACCTGGCCGCCCTGGAAGCCGATGTCGATGAGGCTGGTCTTCTCCGCCATCAGTGGGCCGCCTCCACGAGCTCGGTCAGCACCCCGCCGGTCGACCCGGGGTGCACGAACGCCACGCGACTGTTCCTGATGCCCGTGCGCGGCCGCTCGTCGATCAGGCGAAGGCCCGCCGAGCGCACCGCCTCGAGGCTCGACTCGATGTCGTCCGTCCCGTACGCCACGTGGTGCAGGCCCGGCCCGCCGCGCTCGAGGAAGCGACCCACGGCCGTGTCCGGACCGAGTGGCCGCAGCAGCTCCACGTGGCTCTCGCCGACGCCCAGCAGCACGGCCTCGACTCCCTGCTCCTCCACGGTCTCGCGGTGCTGCACGGGCATCCCGAGCCGCTCGGAGTAGAGCGCCACGGCCTCGTCGAGGTCCTCCACGGCCACGCCGACGTGATCGATCCGCCCGAACATCGGCGGAGGAGGTTACTCGGCCTCGCTCGCTGCGATCTCCGCCGGCCCGGGCTCCAGGTCGACGACGCTGGGCTCGGCGGCATCGTCCCGGTAGGAGTCGACCATGCTCTCGATGTCGTCGCGCTCGAGCACCTCGTTCTCGAGCAGCGTGAACGCGAACGCCTCCAGCAGCGTGCGGTTCTCGGCCACGAGCCGCATGGCGCGCCGGTGCGCGAGGTCGGTCAGGTACTGCTGCTCCTCGTCGACCATGCGGCGGGTATGGTCGGACATCGAGTAGTCGTCGGCCGGCAGCTGCTTCGAGGCCAGCTCGGTGCCCATCCCGTACAGCGTGATCATCGAGCGGCTTATCTCGTGGACCTTGCGCAGGTCGTCCGAGGCGCCCGTGGTGACCTGGCCGAACACGATGTGCTCGGTCACCTGCCCGCCGAGCAGCACGACCAGGTAGTCGAGCAGCTCCTCCTTGGTCTTCAGGTAGCGGTCCTCCTCCGGCAGGTTCAGCGTGTAGCCGAGCGCCTTTCCGCGCGGGATGATCGAGATGCGGTGCACCTTCTCCACCGAGGGCAGCAGCTCGGAGCAGAGCGCGTGCCCGGCCTCGTGGTAGGCCACCACCCGCTTCTCGTGCTCGGTGATCACGCGGCGCGACTGGACGCCGGCGATCACCCGCTCGAGGGCGGCCTGGAAGTCGCGCGTGACGATCTCGTCGCGGAGCTCTCGCCCGGCGACGATGGCCGCCTCGTTGCAGAGGTTGGCGAGGTCGGCGCCGGTCAGGCCGCTGGTCTGGCGAGCCACGATGTCGAGGTCCACCCCGTCGGCCAGCGGCTTGTCCTCGGTGTGTACGCGGAGGATCGCCCGCCGGCCCTTCAGGTCGGGCGGGGCCACGAAGACCTGGCGGTCGAAGCGTCCTGGGCGAAGCAGCGCCGGGTCCAGCTTCTCCAGCAGGTTCGAGGCGGCGATCACCACCAGCTCGTCGCGGTCCGAGAAGCCGTCCAGCTCCACCAGCAGCTGGTTGAGCGTCTGGTCCTTCTCGCCCGAGATGTCCTTGCCGCGCGTGGCCCCCACGGCGTCGAGCTCGTCGATGAAGACGATCGCCGGGGACTCCTTGCGCGCGTGCCGGAACAGCCGCCGGATGCGGGCTGCGCCGAGCCCGGCGAACATCTCGACGAACGAGGAGGCCGACTGGGCGAAGAACTTCGCGTTCGACTCGTTCGCCACCGCCTTGGCCAGCAGGGTCTTGCCGGTTCCGGGCGGGCCGTGCAGCAGGATGCCCCTCGGCACCCGGGCGCCCAGCTTGCGAAAGCGCTTCGGGTCGCGCAGGAACTCGACCACCTCGCGCAGCTCGTCCTTGGACTCCTCGACGCCGGCCACGTCCTCCCACCCGATCGCGCCGGCCGACGCCGGCTTGATCTCCTGCGGCTTGGTGCGCGGCATGTAGCGCAGGGTCATCAGCAGGAAGGTGGCGATCAGCGCCATGAAGATGATCGGGAGCCAGATGACGGCCCAGCTCTCGATGTCGTCCCAGCCGAAGCCGCTCCCCGCCGGCGGGACCACCTGGTTCACCTGAAAGGCTTTGGAGCCGTCCTCGCGAGAGAAGGTCCGGGTATCCGCCTCCACCTGCCAGTCGTCCGGCAGCTCCGCTCCGGGAGCGCGCAGGATGGCGCGGAACTCCTCCCGGGCCAGGTCGCAGGTCAGGTCGCCCGTCTCCTGGACTGTGATCGTGTAGTCGCCGGAGCCGAGCGTCAGGCCGCCGACGGTCTGCTCGCCTGCCACCTTCACCTGCGTGGTGCAGGAGGCGGAGCCGCCCTGGGCGAGGGCCTGCGGGGGCTCGCAGGCGAGCGCGAGCAGCAAAAGGAGGAGGGTCGCCCGCCTCATCTAGTTCCCCATCGGTCATCCATGGCCTCTGGTTGAGTCCTATTCGACCGGCTCTAGCCGTGGATTGGGCCGGAAGCGGCGCCCGGCCTTGGCCGCCGGCCGGTCTTCGAGGCGCACCACGTCCGCTGTGAAGTCGTTCTCGCCCCGGACCAGGGAGGAGCCAACCCCGTACGCGTCGACCGGCGCCCCCAAGCGCTCGAAGTGGCGGATCTTCTCGGAGTCGAACCCGCCCGAGACGACGATCCGCACGCGCTCGTGCCCGGCTTCGTCCAGCGCCTCCCGCACCCGCTTCACGAGCACCTCGTTCACCCCGGTGGGCTTGAACTCACCCATCTCGTCCCAGAGCGCCCGGTCGACCAGGCGCTCCGACGTGTCGAGCCGCACGCCCCAGAGGCGGTCGCCGAGCGCGTCGGCGACCTCGAGGGCGGTCTTCACCGAGTCGTTCTCGAAGTCGACCAGCACGGTCACGTTCATCTCGTCCGCGAAGCGCTCGGCGAAGGCCCGCGTCGCGGCCACGGTGTCGCCGCCGAACGCGGCGATGAGGCCGTGCGGCACGGTCCCCACGCCCACGCCTCCCCACCAGGAGGCCTGTGCGTCCGTCGACACGCCGATGGCGCCGGCCACGTGGGCGGACCAGCCGTCGCCGGTCTGGACCAGCCAGTGGTCGTGCCGGGCCGGGAAGAACAGGATCTGCTTGCCCTGCGCGGCCTCCACCACCTCGCGCACGTTGCGCATGATCAGCGTGCGGCGGGCGAGACAGCCGAGGTAGACCGTCTCGAGGTGGGCGAACAGCGAGTAGTCGCCCTCGATGGTCATGACGGTCTCGAAGGGGTCGATCTCGTCGCCCTCGTGCAGGGCGCGGACCTCGAGCGCGTCCCAGTCGTCGCTGCAGAGCTTGAGCACGGCGATCGCCTCGTCGATCCCCCCGAGCACCGACCGGTGCTTCTGGAACACCTGCATGGTCACGCGCGGGCGGTCGCCACGCTCGCGCAGCAGCTGGCGCGTGAAGTTGAAGTATGCGTCGGAGTAGTAACCCGCCCGGATCCGGTCTACCGGCAGGCGGAAGACGCCGGGGTCGAGGCGATCACGCCGCATCGCCCTGCTCGACGCGCAGGATCTCCTCGAGCGCGGCCCGGCCCACCTCGAGTTGCTCGTCGGTGGGCTCGCGGGTGCCGACCGCGCGCTGGATCTCGTGGCCCGGCACGCGAAGCAGGCGAGTCAGGGCACTGTCGGGATGCCGCTCGGACCAGGCGAAGACCTCCACGGCCACCGCGGCGCTGCCCAGGCCCACGGCGGCCTCGGC
>JBOGXS010000314.1:0-8681 GCA_050693815.1 Thermoleophilaceae bacterium
GTCCACCAGCGCGAGCGGCTGCGCTGTATCGGGGCGAGCTGGCGGACCGGCTGCGTGACCTGGGTTACGCGATCGAGCGCAACACTGGCCGCGACGGCCGGTACTTCGAGATCCGGGGCGTGCCGCAGGCGGTGATCGAGCGTTTCGCGAGCCGCCATCGCCAGGTGCAGGACCGGATTGAGTGGCGCAAGCAGGAGCGGCTGCTTGGGTTGCGGGAGCTCGCCAAGCTGGATGGCGAGGGCGGCCTTGAGGCGCGCCGACGCCTGGAGCGGCTTGAGCGTGACTTCCACGAGCTCTGCGGGCGCGGTGAGCGCGAACATCACGGGGATGACCAGGGGGGCGAGAGGCGCCGCCGGGCAGAGGCCGAGTACGAGTTCCGTGAGCGCACGGAGGGCCTCTGGCGCCTCGCCGCGGGGGACGACGCGGTCGGTGAACGGGCGCGGGCCAAGCTGGCCGAGATCGAGCGCTACGGCGACCGCCTGTCCCCGGCCCAGGAGCGGATGGTGGCGAAGAAGAGCCGGGCGCCGAAGGGCCTCGAGACT
The DNA here is from genome assembly GCA_050693815.1 of Thermoleophilaceae bacterium. Lineage (GTDB taxonomy): Bacteria > Actinomycetota > Thermoleophilia > Solirubrobacterales > Thermoleophilaceae > JACVRW01. Next base: position 543 of record JBOGXS010000314.1, read on the forward strand.
CACGGCGACCTGGACCGCCATTGGGGCGAGGTGGCCGCGACGCTCGACTTCGACAGTCGCGAATCTGAGGCTCTCGCCGGCGGCGAGCTTGAACAGGTCCCCGAGCGCGAGGCGCTGCTGCGACGGGTGGCAGTCGCGCTCACAGCGCGCCGTGCCACCTTCGTCGACCGCGAGGCGCGTGCCGTGGCGTTCGAGGCGGCCGCCTCACGACGCGAAGCCGAAGGGCTGCTGTCCGGGCTCGCCGAGCGCGGGCAGTTGATCGTGCTCGAGGACGGCCGCTTTACCACCAGGCTCCAGCGGGAGCTCGAGCGACATGCGATGCGCCACGTCGAAGGGCTTGTCGCCGGGCGGATCGCCGCGGTGCCGCAGCCGATGGTGGACGCGGAGCTTGCACGGCTCGCCGCCCGCTTCGAGAGAGCGAACGGCGTTGCTCCGGAGCAGGAGCAAGCGATCCGCGCCGCCTGCTCCGACCGGCAGCTGGTCGTGATCCAGGGCCAGGCCGGCACCGGCAAGTCGACCGCCCTGATCGCTGCGGCGCGCGCCGAGCAGCTGGTCGGCCGGCGGACGGTCGTGACCAGCACGGGCGGCCAGGCCGCTGAGCGGCTGGCGGCCGAGCTGCGCGCCGCCGGTGTCCACGCCGAGGGCTACTCGACCAGGGCGCTGCAGGCCGAGATCGAGCATGGCCGGCTGCGACTCGGGCCCGCCACGACCGTTATCCACGACGAGTGCGCGTTGGCCTCGACCGCCGAGCAGAACTTCGTCTTCTGGGCCTGCAAGGAGGGCGCTGCGCGGCTGCTCGAAGTGGGTGACCGCGACCAGAACAACCCAGTCGGGGCCGGCGGCCTGATGGAACGGATCGAACAGGCATCGGCGCGGCACGGTTCCTTCGTGGCGCTCGACCGAATCGTGCGAGCCCGCGACCCCGATGACAAGGAGATGCAGCGGGCGCTGCGCGCTGGCGACACGCAGCGTGTCGTGGCGAATCTCGAGGGTCGCGGCCGGATCATGATCGCCGCGACCCGGGCTGAGGCCGCACAGATCGCAGTTGAGCTGTGGGCGCGGCTGCGCACCGAGCCCGGCGGCTCGCTCGTCCTCCGAGAGGGGACAAACGACCAGATCGACGAGTTGAATGCGGAGCTGCAGGCGGTCCGCCAGGACGCCGGCGAGCTCGGTGACCAGGGCGCAGTGGTGGCCGGCCGGCCCTACGAGCTCCACCGCCATGACCAGGTGGTGGTTCGAGCGCAGTTCGAGCATCCGGGCGTTGGGATGGTCCGTAACGGCGAGCGCGGCACGATCGTCGCGGTGGAGGATGACCGCGTCCTCGTGGAGCTTGGTGACGGCCAGCGCCGCGGCGTTCTGCTCGACGCCGAGGGGGTATGCAGCGCCGATCTGCGGCTGGCCTACGCCCAGCACCCCAACCCCGCCCAGGGCGTCACCACCGGCCACGCGATCGACCTGGCTGGCTCGCTCTCGACCAGGCGCGGCCAGTACGTCGCGCTCACCCGGGGGCGCGAAAGCCACCGTCTCGTGACCAGCTACGAGGAGCTTTGCGTCGAGCCCGGCGCCGGCCGCGAGGCTGCGTGGGCGGCGCTCGCGGAACAGATGGGTCGCGACGAGCCCGAGGTTCCGTCGCTCGACTTCGCCGAGCTGCCGACCCGAACCGCCGCTCGCGACGACGCGTTCCGGCTCGTTCGCCGCGTCATCGGAGAGGAGCGCATCGACCGCGTCAGCGAGCGCCTGGACGAGCGACCCGAGAAGGCGTTGGCGGACGTCTCTGTTGCCGAGCTCGCCGAGCGAGCCTCAGAGCTCCGCGTGCTGCTCGAACGATTCCCCAATCCGCGGCCGCGCGACCGGATCGCCGCCGGGCGCAGTGAACGGTTGCGTGAGGACCTCGCCGCGCAGCGCGAGAGGCTCGCAGCGTCGCGCAGCGAGCACGCGATGCTCTCCCGGCTGCGCCGACGCGATCGCGACCAGCTCGACGAGCGGATCGCCCGCCAGGAGGGGGTCGTCGCCGCCACCGAGCGCAAGATCGCCGAAGTCGCCGCGGCGGCCGAGACTCGCGGTGACCCGGATGGCTGGCTCGACCGCCACGCCGGCGAGCTCGCGGAATACGTCGAGATCGAGGCCGAACTCGGGCAGCGCTTCAGTGCCGAGTACGAGCGCGCACTCCGCACGGTGCGGCTGAACCCACCGAAATCGCTCACGGACTGGCTGGGCGAACGCCCTCGTGGGGGCATCGAGCGCGAGCTGTGGGAACACCGGGCCGTCCGACTCGAGCTCCACCGCAGCCGCCACGGCGAGCTGCCCGACGCGGAAGATCCGCTACCGGGCCCCCCCGACTGGCGCACCGCCCCGGCTGAGCTCGCCCACACCGCGCCCGATCGGCCTGAGCTGCCAGCCGCAGAGCGGCTGCTGCCCGACCTCGGCGACGACACACTTGATCTCGGGCCGTAGGCGGGAGCACGTTCTGCATGGCGACGGCCGGGATGTTCGGGGCTCGTGGAATGAGACCTCGCCGTCAGAATGGCCGCTCTACGCTGCTGGTCATCGCGTGTCAGGGCACCGTGCCATCACACGACCACTGAGGCACCAGTTGGAAGCGCATCGATTCCACGAACTGAACGACGCCCAGCTAGATGATCTCTCCGATGAGGATCTCATCGCCTACATCCGCCACGGTCGAGCGGCCGGCCGCCACGATGCCGTGACCACGGGCCTTCGCGTCATGGTCTTCGGCCACTACGGCAATGTCGAGCGGCGCGTCCGGATGAAGGTGCCGGTGGAGGCGATCGACGAGGTGACCGGCGAGATCATCATCCGCGCGATGAAGTCGGCGTTCGACGGCGAGTCGGTCGGCCAGTTCGTTTCCTGGCTTAAGGTGATCACGAGCCGTGTTATCGCCGAGTACTGGCGCAAGGGTGATAAGGCGCAGGGGGGCGTCGAGCGCCCAGACGCGCTCCCTGACCGTGATGCCAGCGATCAAGCGGGCGGCCGAGGCGTCGCCCCCGAACCGCGGTCCGAGGGCGGCTATGCCGCGGTTGACACGCAGGCCGTGGTCGATGACCTGCTCGCCGGGCTCGGGAGCGACAAGCACCGGCGGGGGGTCGAGCTCTACCTCTTGGATGGCTGGAGCGCCGCCGAGGCAGGGCGCAAGGTCGGGGATGAGCTCGGCGAGGAGCTGAGCGAGCAGAACGTCCATCAGATCGCGAGCCGCTTCCGGCGTGAGCTGCGCGACCAGCTCGGGGGTGCGGGGTGAGCGAGGAGAGGTCCGTGGTGGACCGGCTCTTCCGGGCGTTCGTCGCCGAGCACAAGGCGGGCGGGCCGGCGGACCCCTTGCGCTACCTCGATCGCGCGGGCGGCGTGGAGCGGCTCGAGCTGCAGGCGCGGATCGACGGCTACCTCGCGCGCGCACCGCGCCGGCGTTTCGACGCCGACGCCTACGCCGCCTCCCGGGCGTCGGGGGTGGTCGACACCGCCGAGCGTGTGTTATGGGGCGAGGCCGGGATGTTGCCCACCGTGCTACCCCACCTCCGCAAGGAGGCCGAGATCACGCGCGAGTCCCTCGTGAAGCGGCTCGCGGAGCGGCTCGGCGTGGCGAGCAAGGAGGCGAAGGTCCGCGAGTACTACCACGAGCTTGAGCACGGCCTGATTCCGTCCGAGAGTGTCTCGCCCAAGGTCTTCGAGGCGCTCGGTGAGCTGCTCGGCCGGAGCGGCGACTGGTTGCGCGAGCAGGGGAAGACCATCGCTGGGGGCGCTGATCCAGCAGCTGGCCCAGTATTCGCACGAACTGCGCAGCCGGCGGGCGCGCCGGCGCAGCGCCGTCCCGATGAGCGCGTCCCCGAACGAGAGTGGGACGAGGTCGACGAGTTGTTCCTAGGCACGCGTGATCACTAGCTTGGGCGCGCGGCTGCTCACGTGGAACGTCAATGGCAGGACCGAGGCTGCCGCCGAACGCCAGATCGAGCGCGTCCTCGACCGGGGACCAGCGGTCATCGCGCTCCAAGAGTTAAGACGCGCAAGCTACGCGCTCTGGGTCGAGCGGCTCACAGCCGCCGACTACTCGCTCGCAAGCACGATCGACCTGGTGGCGCTCCCGTATCCAGGCGGCGCGATCAGACGCAGGTACTTCAACCTGACCGCGGCTCGAGTCCCGATCGCACCACTGCCGGGCCTCGAGTTCGCCGATCCCGAGCAAGCGCGGATCGCGTTCCCTGAGAAGTTCATCGCGACCGCAGTCGCGCTCGACGGAACGCTGCTCGAGATCCACAACGCCCACCTCCCGCCGGGCTCGACCCGCGGGATCGCGAAGGTTCACGCATTCCAGGCGATCCACAGGCGCGTGGGAGTCGCGAGGACGCGGCCGCGGATTCTTTGTGGTGACTTCAACACACCAAGACGCGAGGACGACGACAGCATCGAGACTTGGGCCTCGGCCCGTCCCAACATTCCAGAGTGGGATGAGGCCGAGCGCCTGATCCTCGTCAATCCCGACATGCGCGACCTCTACCGCGAGCGCCGCAGAAGGGGCGACCCCTATCCCGTTTCGCACTACACGCGCGGAATGCCGCGCAGGTATGACCACGTCTTCGGGTCGCACGAGGTTGCCGCCGAGCGGGTGTGCTACCTGACCGCTTGGCTCGACGAGGGTCTCAGCGACCACGCCGCGGTCGAGCTCGACTTCCGGGTCTCCTGCTGATGCGGAGCGGGGGAGTCACGTCACATGCGCGTCCGGTTGCAGTCTCTCAAGATACGACTTCAGCCAGTAGGGCGGATCGACGCCGCTCAGCAGTTCGTCCCAGGCCATGTGAACTGCGCGCCGCTCGTCGGTTTCGACGATAAGCGAGTGAAAGTCGGCGAAACTCCGCGCGAGCTGCGGCCGGCCGAGATTGACGAGCCGCGTCTGCTGGGCTCCGAGTCGCCGGGCGAGCTCGTGCGCCACGCGCCAGTTTCGGACGAGCTCGTAGCGGTTAGCGGCGGCGACGTCCTCGAGCGGCGGCGTGAAGAGTGCCGTGTTGACGTACTTCGCGTGCTTGACGAGGTCACTCCCGGTCTCGTTGCCCGAGCGGTATTTCGCCTCGATGACGACGAGCAGCCGCGGCCAGCGGATCACGACATCGGGCTCCGTGAAGCGCTTGTCGGTCTCACCGAGCTCGCGGGAGACGGCGCCAAGCGCCGCCTCTAGCTCGGAGGCGCTGTCCGGCGGCACAGCCGTCCCCCACAGAAGCAGCTCCGGAGATCCGTCGGCGAGGTCTGCGAGCCCATGGCTCACAGCGACACGGTCCAGGAGCCCCGCGTCCTGGAGGAATCGGAAGACGGTCCACGTGATCGCGTCCTCGGAGCTCGACGAGCGGAAGCTCCACTCCTTCTTTGCCCGATTGCCAACATTCGCCGACCGTGCTAGGACCTCGCGAAGTCCATCGCGGACCTCCACCGACACGTTCTCCTCGGGCGTTGGCGCGATCGCCACGCGATTCGCCTCGGACAGCGCGTTCGAGTAACTCCAGCCGCAGGTGCATGAGTAAGCGGTTGTGGCAGGACCGTCGGCGCGCGTGCCGATGCGAATCGCTGGATTCGCCTCGATCAGATTGCCGCATACACGGCAGTTCATCGGGCTGAGGGTCCGCGTCTCAGTCACGCTGACGTTCTGCTGCTGAAACGGACGGCCTCATCTCCCGCCGTCGTTTCCAGTTCACGCGACCGGACACCGGGCTCGTCGCTAGTCCCCGAGCACGTCGGCCAACCGGCGCACCATGGCCGCCCTTGACGAACCGAACCGGCCGCAGAGTTCGTCGACATCGCCGTCGACCTCGTCGTGCACCGCTTGGATGATCCGGGCTGGCATTAGGACCGCAGCGGCGAAGGCATGGGCCTGAGCTTCGATCTCGGGCAGCCCGCCGTCGATCTCGCCCTGTTCCCCAGCGGCAACCGACGTCGATCGGCAAAACACTGCGTGCCGTCCTGTGCGGTGGAGGATCCAGTGGCCGAGCTCATGCCCGATCGTGAACCGCCGCCGTGGCGGCCACTGGCGCGCCTCCTCGGCGTTAACCCAGATTTCGCGGCGGCCGACGAGCAGTAGCCCCGAGAGAGACTGGCCGGGAGCGGCGGGAGGTGCTCCAGGCGCGGTGGAGAGGTCGGCGATGTCGCGAACGTGCAGCCCGTAGACGCTGTCGGCGATCGTTTCCACCGGGACTGGTGTGCTGGCACCGTCCCAGATCCACGCAGGGACCTGGCCCAGGACCTTTTCAGCTTGCCGCTCGACCGCGCCCACCCCCGTGAGCTAACCACAGCAAGGGGAGTTGAAGCGGCTCCAGCCAGTCGGCCGGCCAACCGCGAGCGCGTCAGGCGTTGACCAGGTCGTCCAACACGGCATGTGCAGCTCCCCGGCTCAGCGAGTCGTGCCAGAGCTGATTGCCGTAGCTGCGCAAGCAGTTGTAACAAGAGGTCTCTTCGCCACACTCGCAGTTGGCAACGCGATCGCGTGCGGCGGCCATCAGCTCCGGGAGGCGCGCGCCGATGCGGCGCGTGTGGCCGGCGCCGCCGGGCACGTTGTCGAAGAGGACGAACGCGGGCTCGCCGCGCCCGGCCCAGTGGATTGTGCCGTCGATGTCCTTGCGCGCGATGTCAAGCGCCGGGCAGGCCTCGAGTAGGGCGTAGAGCACGGAGCGCGCCTGATCTTCGAACATCCGGCGCTCGAGCCGCAGTTCGAAGACGTCGGTCAGATACTCGTGGCCGAGCTGGAGGTGCTGGAGCGTGCCCTTGCACTCGCGCGCGTCGTTCATCAGGTGGGTGTGGGCCTTCGCGCCTTTGCGCTTGCCCGCGGTGATCGGCTCGCTGTAGCCGCACCGGTCACAGATCCGGAAGCCCGCGCCGAACGGGCCGCGGTTGATCACCGTGATCAGGCCCTGGTGGCTGAAGCGCGCCTTGAGCGGGAGTCCGTCGACGGGCGCGAGGTCCGGCTCGGCGCCGCGGTAGGCGCCGAAGAAGGTCCCGATCATTGCCCGCTTCGGCGGCCGTGACTCGCCCGGGACCTGCTTCGCGCGCCGCCCGGCGAAGCCCCAGATCGGGATCGCGAACTTGCCAGCGCCGGGCTTGATGCCAGTCGCGCCGCACGTGGGGCACTCAGTCGGCAGCTCCTGGAGGCCATGACGGAAGGCCCCGCAGTCGACGCACTGTCCCCAGGCATAGACCGGCCAGGCGCGACCCTGACGCACAACGAGCCCGCGCGAGACCCAGAGCGCCTTGCCAGCGACGGTTTGGGTGCCGGGCGCATAGTCGCCGATCGCGAGCGAGAGATCGCGCGAGAGCTCGAGTGCGGCCGCCCCAGCGTCACCAGAGCGCGCTAGCTGCAGCTCGATGACGTCGACGGGGAAGCCGTACTTGGGCAGCACGTTGCGGCTCGCGAGGAAGTTGAGCAGCAGGCGCTTGACAAGCGCCTCGCGCACGCGCTGCAGGCCGGCGGCGTAGCCGAACTGCTGCTTCTGAGCGGCCTCGGCGATCATCTCCTCGAGCGCCTGTGCGTCCTCACGTACCTCGGCACCGGCGCGCGCGAGCCAACCTTCGCTCGGGTTGGCAGGGTCGTCGCGCACGAGCGCGTCGACCCACCCCCAGCCCGCGATGTCGAGTGCAAGTTTCACTTTTTCGGGCAGGAGGCGCTCGAGCGCCTCGCCGACGCTCTCCGGCCGCCCGCGCAGCCATTCGACGAAGACAGAATCGCGCGGCGGCTCGCCCTCGATCGGCAGGAAGAAGTCCTGAAAGTGGTGGTGCGAGCCGACATCGCGCTGGAACTGCGCGAATGCGACCGAGTGCATGTGTCGGCGCGCGATCGCCGGGTTGTCGAGCACGATCCGCGGCGGCGCGATCGTGCCCTCCACGAGCGCCCGCGGGTTCTGGAAGTACGTGAGGTCGTGGCTGCGCCGCTGCGCGAAGGTAATGCGTTAGCGCCGTCGGCGGGGTGAGTGTTCGTCGGCGATCGCGGCGGCGATGTGCTGCTTGAGGTGGCGGGGGCCGCCTTCGCCGAAGTGGATGTCGAGGTCCTCGCCGTCGAAGTGGGTCGCGACGGCGGTGATGAAGCCGCTGCCGTAGGCGTCGATGGCTTGGGTGGTCTTGCCGTCGCGCAGTTCGTAGACGGTCACGCGGTAG